>CALESY010000014.1 GCA_937919945.1 uncultured Chitinophagaceae bacterium
TCATAGAATGAAGCCTGTTTTTTTTTGCAAAGCCCAACTGTCCAAATTGCAGTTAATGACATTAATCATATTATCATGCGTTTGTTGGGATTAGTTTTACATGTCATTATTAAAGTGTATTGCTATGAAATATCGCATAATAACTATATGGTTAGTGTTATTAGTATTACATGCATGCAGCAAATCTGATAGCGTCAATAACACTGATAGTATTACATCAACGCTTACTGAATATCAAATAAAGCGTCCTGTCAGGTTTCCCGAAATGTACATTCCTAATGATAACAAGCCTTATAAGGAACGCATAACATTGGGTCGCATGTTATATTACGATCCCATTCTTTCAAATGACGGGCGCTCCTGTTCAAGTTGCCATTTACAGACAATGGGGTTCACTATTGCTGGTAGTGCAGGTAGCATGCCTGTCTTGCCGCATGTAAACCTCGGTTGGAATACAAACTATATGTGGAATGGCTCAAAAAAAGGTACGTTGGAAGATGTTATGATATTTGAAACAGAAGAGTTTTTTGCAACGGATCTAAATAGGATCAACAATAATGAGAAGTATGTACAGCTTTTTCGTCAATCTTATGGTATTGATAAAATAACACACAAATATATTGGATATGCATTAGCACAATTCACAAGGACGCTCATATCTGACAATACAAAGTATGACCGATATATGAATGGTACTGATGTCTATACATACAATGAAGAAATGGGTAGGAAGATATTTTTTAGTGAAAAAGGAGATTGTTTTCACTGTCATGTCACACTAATTACTACAGATAATGACTTTCATAATAATGGCCTAGACAGTATTTATACCGCTGACAAGGACAAAGGTTTGTATAACGTAACCAAGAGCGTATACGATTTAGGAAAATTTAAAACCCCAAATTTGAGAAATGTTGCCCTACGTAAAACATTCATGCATGATGGTCGCTTTACTTCTTTGGAAGAAGTAATTGACTTCTATAATTCTAAAGTCAAAAAGTCTGCTTCGGTTGATCCTGTAATGTTGAAACCTGGTAAAGAAAATGGATTGCAGCTTAGTACAATAGAAAAATCACATCTGATTGCGTTTTTGAAAACGCTCACAGATAGCACATTCATTTCCGCAGTGGAGTTTAGTAAGCCTTGATATATTAAAATGCTTATTTGAAATATGACAACAATCATCGTGTATTCTAATAAAGGACATACTTATCTTTTATTGACCATGTTAGCTTTGTTGTGATAAATGCATTGTTTCCAAGCAATACTGTACGCTGTATAAAAACTAAGTTTTATGGGACGCCTATTTGTTTTATGTTTATCATTATCTATCGCCTCTTCTTGCCAAAAAGATAAAAGTCACGAGATAAATAATCAGATTAACATATCTATAAGTTCTCCTACTGAAAAGCAGATATATGCGAGAGGAGATACTGTTTTTATAAAGGCGGATATTACCTCCGTGTCAGGTATTCACGGTTATACAACTTCCATCTATTCAGATACAGGAGAAGAGCTTTATAAGATTGAGGAGCATGCCCACGGCAAAAATGTTACAGTAGACAAATATTGGGTGTATAAAACAGATTTGCAAAATGTTGGTGATTTACAATTGGTTATAAATGCTATCATCAACCACGAAGGAGAGACAATAGAGTGTAGAAAAAATGTATATACAAAATAAAGATATTATTAAAAGACATTTTTATCTTTACTATGATTATAGTCATACTTTTTTAAAACTATCGGATATATTTTTGTCTTTCAAACACTAATTCTTAACTACATAAAACTAAATACAATGAACAGAAAAAACATGGTTGTATTAATGCTCTCGATGAGCGCTTTTATTTATAGCTGTGGTGGCGGTGGAGAAGAGAAATCAGTAAGAGATCAAACGCCGGATCCTGGTAAAAATGAATATGTAGATCCTAATAAAGATGTCAATCCAAAAGGCATTGGCAAATTTACCAATGTAGAACTGACGCACCCGCTGGATGTAAACATGGTGAAGGGCGGTGAATCTGTATATGATGTAAAATGTAGCTCTTGCCACAAACTGACTGACGAAAAATTGGTAGGTCCGGGATGGAAAGGAGTGACAGACAGAAGACAACCTGAATGGGTAATGAATTTTGTGACGAATGTAGATGAAATGCTGGATAAAGATGCAGAGGCAAAAGCTATGATGGAAGTTTGTATGGTGAGGATGCCTAATCAAAACCTAACTGACGCTGAGGCAAGAAATATACTGGAGTTCATGAGAAAGAACGATGGTAAAAACTAAAAATCACGCCTAAAAAATAAATATGAAACATTACAAATTAATGCTTTGTGCATTAGGGGCAGTTATTGCCGGACAAAGCTGTAAAATGAAAGATACAGGAAATGTTGTTCAGGGAGATGCAGCATCCAAAGTATATGTAGCTCCCGGCAAGTATGATGAGTTCTACAATTTTGTATCTGGTGGTTTTAGCGGGCAGGTATCTGTATATGGTATTCCTTCCGGCAGGTTGTTGAAAGTAATCCCGGTTTTTTCTGTAAACCCGGAAAATGGTTATGGTTTCAGTGAAGAAACGAAACCGATGCTGAACACTACTGCCGGTTTTGTGCCGTGGGATGATGAACACCATCTTGCGTTATCGCAAACGAATGGCGAACATGATGGACGTTGGATATTTGCCAATGCCAACAATACGCCACGTGTTGCACGTATCAATCTGGGTACTTTCAAAACGGATGAGATTCTGGAGATACCCAATAGCGGTGGTAACCACTCTTCTCCTTTCATTACAGAGAACACAGAATATGTAATTGCTGGTACTCGTTTCAGCGTACCGTTAGGAGAGGCTGACGTACCTATTAGCAGCTTTAAAGAAAATTTTAAAAGTGTAGCCTCATTCATCAATGTAGATCAAGGTACCGGTATTATGAAGATTGCATTCCAAATTGCGCTTCCTGGCATGAGCCTCGACTTGTCTCGTGCTGGTAAAGGTCCGTCTCATGGGTGGTTTTTCTTCTCTACCTACAATACAGAGCAAGCAAATACATTGTTGGAAGTGAATGCTTCTCAAAAAGATAAGGACTTTATAGTAGCTGTAAACTGGAAAAAAGCTGAAGAGTATGTAAAGGCTGGCAAAGGAACTAAGATGAAAACCCGTTACTATCATAATAAGTGGAATGAAGAAACACATTCTGCTACTTCTGAACTGGAACAGGAAGTATTGGTGTTAGACCCTGCAGAGCTGAAAGATATGGTATATATGATACCTTGTCCTAAGTCTCCTCACGGTTGTGACGTAGACCCTTCTGGTGAATACATAGTAGGTAGTGGTAAGCTGGCTGCTTTGATACCGGTGTTTTCTTTCAACAAGCTGATGAAAGCAATAAATGATAAAACATTTGAAGGAGAGTATCAGGGAATTCCTGTGGTGAAATATGAAGCAGCATTGCATGGCGAGGTACAAAAACCAGGCTTAGGTCCATTGCATACAGAGTTTGATGGTAAAGGCAATGCCTATACTTCATTCTTCCTTTCGTCAGAAGTAGTCAAATGGAGCATTAAAGATGTGAAGGTGTTGGATCGTGTGCCTACCTACTATTCTATTGGCCACCTTTGTGTGCCTGGTGGCGATACAAGAAAACCTTATGGTAAATACGTGATTGCTTACAATAAAATCACTAAAGATCGTTATCTGCCAACTGGTCCTGAACTGGCACAGTCAGCACAGCTTTATGACATCAGCGGAGATAAAATGCAGTTGATACTCGACTTCCCGACAATCGGTGAGCCTCACTATGCTCAGGCTATAGACGCAAAGGTGATAAAAGATAGGAGTGTCAAAATATTTGACATTAATAAAAATAAACACCAGTACGTTGCTATGGGCGAAAAAGAAACCAAAGTGGTGCGCAACGGCAACAGGGTGGATATTTATATGACTGCGATACGCTCTCACCTGACACCGGATAATATTGAAGGTGTGTTTGTAGGAGATGAGGTATATTTCCACGTTACAAACTTGGAGCAAGATTGGGATGTACCACATGGTTTCGCAATCAAGCATGCTGCGAATGCAGAACTGCTGATAATGCCTGGCGAAACGTCTACACTTAAATTTGTACCGGATAGAACAGGTATATATCCTTTCTATTGCACAGACTTTTGTTCTGCACTACATCAGGAAATGCAGGGCTACCTGAGGGTTTCTCCTAAAGGAAGTAATGTGCCACTGAAATATGGTATAGGTGATACTGCTCCTAAAGCAGTAGCCGCAAAATAATTTCACAATGGCAGTGCATCGTATCCCGATGTACTGCCATAATTGTTTTTAATTATGAAAAAGTTGACAGCACCGGGAAGGTATAGTGTATTGTTGGTGATAATATTTCTTGCTACACTTTGGTTTTTCCCTATGTGGCGTATAGACTTAAAAGCACCCCAATATCCTGGTGGGCTTACCATGACGATATGGATAAATGATGTGAAAGATGATGTAGATGTGATTAATGGATTGAATCACTATATAGGCATGAAAACAATACATAAAGAAGATTTTAAAGAGTTTGTATACTTGCCGGCTACTATTATATCCTTTATCGTGTTAGGTATTCTTGTTTTCTTTTGGAACAGAAAGACAGGTTATTATATCTGGACAGGCATATTTACAGCAATAGGCCTCATGTCGTTCTATGATTTCTATAAATGGGAGTATGATTATGGCCATAACCTTGACCCAACAGCACCGATACAAGTGCCCGGAATGTCCTATCAGCCACCATTAATAGGGTATAAAAAACTGTTGAACTTTGAAGTGTTATCTCAGCCACATGTAGCCGGATGGTTATTTATACTTTCCGGTGTAGTTTTGGTGTCTATAACGTTCTATGAATGGAAACAATCAAAAAAAATGGTATGAAACAATGCGGATTGATAGTGGTTTGTATATTGCTGCTTTGCGGCTGCAAACCTCAGTTTGAAAAAATAGATTATGGAAAGGAAAGTTGCAGCCATTGTAAAATGACAATAGTTGATAAGCGATTTGCTGCAGAGATGATAACATCAAAAGGGCGTGCACATAAGTTTGATGATGTTCTTTGTATGAAACAGTATGCAGACTATTATACCGAACAGAGTAAAGATGCAATGTACTTTGTTGCAGTCTGCAATAGCAATAACGAAGAGTTTACAGATGCAACCAAGGCATTGTATTTGCAACATCAGGCTTTTAAAAGCCCGATGAACGGAAATTATGGTGCGTTTTCCAGCACAGAAAGTGCAGCTGCAACCGTTAAAGAATTAAATACGCAACCCGTTTCGTGGAGCGATATTAAATAACTGCATGCCCAGGCTCATTATAACTATACTATTCATTTTTTTCGCGTACAATGGCAATACGAAAACTATCGTCGTACGTGCAGATAAAGCAAATGCAATAAAAAATGCACTCGCTTACTGCACAGATGGAGATACCGTGTCTATTGAAAAGGGCTTGTATAAAGAACAAGATATCCTTGTTTCAAAACGCATTACTATACTTGGTAAGGACTACCCGGTTATTGATGGGGTAAAGAAAGGACAGCTTATAGTTGTGGTAAGAGACTCAGTAATAATATCAGGCCTGCAGCTACAAAATACCGGTCGGTCCAGTATGACAGATATGGCAGCAATACGGTTGCAAAATGTGAAAAGTGTATCTGTTACTAACAACAAGCTTGTAAATAATACTTACGGGGTGTATCTGCAGAATAGCCACTACTGCCTCGTTTACAAAAATACAATCAGGGCAGATGCTAAGGATGAACTGAATAGCGGAAACGGTATACATGCTTGGAAATCTACACACCTGTTACTTCAAAGTAATAATATCAGCGGTCATAGAGATGGTATTTATTTCGAGTTTGTAACTGATTCAAGAATTATTAATAATACCTCTACTGAAAATATTCGATACGGGTTGCACTTTATGTTTTCGCACAAGGATGTGTATTCGCGCAATAGTTTTATTAATAACGGCTCAGGTGTAGCAGTTATGTACTCTAAACAGGTAGAGATGTACTACAATACATTCAGGCACAACTGGGGCGATGCTTCGTACGCTATTCTATTGAAAGAAATTGCTGATAGTAAGATAGAACACAATCTGTTTGATAAAAATACGGTTGGCATATACATGGAAGGTACAAGCCGTATACAAGTATTGTATAATGAGTTTGTTGAAAATGGTTGGGCAATGAGGGTACAGTCTAGCTGCGATAATAATGTGTTTGAAAAAAATAATTTTCTTTCAAACTCTTTTGATGTAGCAACGAATGGTACCATGATGCTGAATACTTTCAACAACAACTATTGGGACAAATACGATGGCTACGATCTTGATAAAAACAAGGTGGGCGATGTGCCTTACTATCCTGTAAGTATGTATTCTGTAGTTACCGAACGTGTGCCAACTGCCATGATACTGTACCGAAGTTTCCTTACAGATATTATGAACAGGGTAGAGAAGGTAATGCCCAGTATTGTACCCGATAAGTTGAAAGATGATAACCCATTGATGAAAAGCCTGAAATTACGATGATACATATAAATGCACTGACTAAATCTTTTGGCAGTTTTAAAGCACTGGATAATATAAGTCTCAATTTTGCTAAAGGGCGTACAGTTTCTTTATTAGGACCCAATGGCTCGGGCAAAACCACGCTAATAAAATCTATTTTGGGTTTGGTGATTCCTGACAAAGGAACCATATCTATAAACGATAAACAAATCGGGAATGATTGGCAATATCGTTCTCATATCGGGTATATGCCACAGATAGGCAGGTACCCTGAAAATATGACCATAGGGCAGGTCATCAAGATGATAAAAGACATCCGAAAGGATAATGTACAATATGATGAAGAGCTGATAACTCAATTAGGTGTAGATAAGATTAGTTCAAAAACCATGCGTAGTCTTTCGGGCGGTACCAGGCAGAAGGTTAGTGCATGCCTGGCATTTCTTTTTTCTCCCGGTATCCTTATTCTCGATGAGCCAACTGCCGGCCTTGACCCTTTGGCAAGCGAAATCCTAAAAGATAAAATAATACAGGAATGTAATAAAGGCAAACTTGTATTAATAACATCACATATCCTCAGCGATTTGGATGGTATTACCAACGATGTGGTTTATCTGCAAGATGGTAAGCTGATATTTTATAAGTCTGTTGACGAATTGCAGCATATGACAAGTGAAACAAAGCTGAACAAAATGATTGCCAGTGTAATGAGAAACGAACATACTAAAACTGCCGATATATGAAGACGATAATGAAATATGTTGTTGCCGATCTGATACGGAATAAGGTAATAGTTGTTTACGCAATCATACTTGCGGTATTGTCCTTTAGTGTGTTGAGCATAGACGAAAACCCTGCCAAAGGATTGCTTAGTTTATTGAATGTTACATTATTGTTCGTACCGCTTATCAGCATACTGTTTGCGACTATCTATTATTTCAATTCCATAGAGTTTATTGAACTGCTTTTGGCGCAGCCTGTAAGGAGAAATAAAGTTTTGCTGGCCGAATATGCCGGCCTTACAATCTCACTTTCATTAGCTTACTTGTTAGGGGTAGGTTTGCCGGTTATGATTATATCCCCAAATCTCGCAGCTATAACATTGTTGATGAGTGGGTTCTTGCTCACACTTATATTCACAGCCATTGCACTATTGATATTCGTACTGTTCAAGGATAAGACAAAAGGCATAGGTGCAGCAATTGCTGCTGCAATGTTCTTTACACTTTTATTTGACGGACTATTATTGATATTTATTTACTCATTTAATGAGTATCCGATTGATAAAGCGGTGTTAGGGATAACAGCTTTCAATCCTGTGGATCTTGCTCGTATCCTCATGTTATTGCAATTGGACGTGGCTGTATTGATGGGATATTCCGGTGCATTGTTCAAAAAGTTCTTAGGTACCGGTACTGGTAGCGTGTACGTTGTTATTTGTATGCTGTTCTGGGTGTTGCTTCCATTAATGTTGTCGGTCAGGGTATTTCGGAAAAAAGATTTATAGCAAGAGGGAGTGGTGAAAACCTCTCCCTCTTTATTATGAGTAACACTATATCTTACTTTCAACTTCCAATGCTTTCGGAAACAGTATGTTATTCTCAAGATGGATGTGCTGAAAGAGGTCGTTCTCAAATTCCTGTAGTTTATGCAGGTAAAGCCTATGGCTGTTGCAAGCATCCTCAGGTGCTACATAGTTATTGGTTAGCATTTTAATGTCTCTTAATAGTTCTCCTGCCAGGTCGTGATCTTGCTCCATAACCCATATCGGATTTTGTACACTGTTAAAACCTCCTGCCTTCATCTGCGATGCTTCCATTTGTTTGATGTACGGGAAGAGTATTACCTCTTCTTTCTTCATATGTGTATCCAGTTCATTTAAGAGTAGAAGTACTTTATCGTGAACCGTTTTCAGATATGGGTACTTTTCTATGTGTTTGGTACTTACTTTCTCTGATAGTTCTTTTATAAGCGGTGCATTCGTTCTCACGTATTCATGATGTTGATTCACTATAAAGTCTGCAAGAAAGCCGGCATTCCAACTTTTAAAATCAAGGTTTTGTGTATCGGTTTGTGTTGGTTCTTCTAATAGTTCTGCAACTGTTATTTCAGATAGCCCTTTTTCTTTGCAGGCTTGAGCCAGTGTTTTCTTGCCACCACAACAAAAATCTATTCCAAGTTTTTTAAACACCTCGGCTTTTCTGATGTCGCCACGTACTATTTCTCCAATCGTTTCTTCCCCGTTTGTGGTTTCGTTTTTCTTTATCTGTACCTCCCATATCTCTGGACCTTTTTTCAGGTATTGCCATGTAAAACAATTACCTCTCAACCCCATCAGCTGATAATATACAGGCTTAGGATCGTGGTCATTATGTAAGATGACAGAAGCGCCTGGGGCAATTTTGTCAAATGCATTGAAGATAGATGGGTGCTTATCTGCTGGCGCCATCGTTGTTACATCAATAAAAATGGTTGAATCCATATTTTTAAAATTTATTGCTTTTATAATTGATTAATGAAATGTTGCGTTGTATTTACTGTACTGTGTTTTCAAATGACTTGCTACTATCAGTATGCTTCCCATTACCAGCACAATAGCTGCATACCACAGCATTTGGGGGAATAACCTGCTGTTGGTCATAAACATTATTTCCAGCCCCTGTGTCATTAGCAGCAATTCATTTGCAAGTACACCTGTTACGAATATTGCTAATGAAACAGAGGCGAGTTTTGTATTCCCTAAATATCCAAGCTGTAGAAAATGGGCGAGCAGATAAAATGTTACAAAGCCTAATAGCACTAAATGAAGAAAACCTATTATGACTGGCCTGTTATTAAATACTTGGTCACCTATAGTCGGGAATATTGTGAGGCTTTGTAGTGTGAGCTTAAGTATTAATGCTACAATAGATAATGCTAGTAGTACTCTGTATGGTGTTGTCTCTTTAACGGCAAATAGCTTGATGCCCTTTGTAAGTGGCAGAAACAAGATTACAGATAGAATGAGCAGTATGCTGCCTGCAACGGCTACGATACGTACATATGTAGTAGGGTAATGCCACAGGTAGCATAAGAATAATGAAGGGATTACTGTTGCATTTACTATTGTCAAGAAGCGTTTAGCTCTATGCTTGTCTGCAAGTAAACTGTTCTTCATTATCTTATTGAATAAGAGAGCAAGAATAGCTAATGTAAAGAAGCCATTATACTGCAAATGCAGATAGGTATATACAGCATCTTTATACAGAATGACATTTCCGGATTTCGTTGCCAGCAGATAGGCAAGTGTGTATGGACCAATAGATGATAACGACATATATATTAGTGACCATATTGCCGTCTGTTTAATAATTGGTTCTGCTTCTGTCTTTTGAAGCGCTTTCAAAAGCACCCACGTATAGTAATAAGATATAGAAATGAAAAGGGTTGAAAATACGATAGAGAAAAGCCCATATCCCTGTAGCAAAAAGCTTATCAACATTCCCCAGGCATTGATGTTTACGAGCAGTAAAATTCGATTCATTCTTGCATCTATACCTTGCAAAAGTTCTGTAGAGAGTAGTACAAATAATGCCAAGCTTACCCATCCACCAAAGGCAAAGTGAGAATGTGCATGTAATACATGCTTAAAATCGAGGAAGGGAATATTGAATAGTATCTTGCTACGTAGCGTAAAGCCGAGTATGGCTACTATGCTCAGGTTTATTAGAGTGATGCCAATCCATTTTTGTTTTTTTGAGGCTGAATTAATAAAAGACATTTTCATCCTTAATTAAGGTAAATTTTTTTAAACTCTTATTCTTTTAAGAACTGACTTGCCTTTTTTCAGGCTTTGTCCCAGCTCTCCGATTGTTGTTCCTTCCAGCATCTTTTTCAAATCGGTTCTTATAGCTTTGAATTTGTTGTGGAGTGGACAGGGGTTTGTTTCAGAACACTGCTTCAACCCCAGCCCGCACCCTGTAAATATTGCTTTTCCATCTATGGCCGTTACTACATCTATCAGTTTCAAATCCAATTGATATTCATCCAGAAAGAAACCGCCATTTACACCCTTCTGAGAATTTACTATTCTGTTACGACTCAGTATTTGTAATATCTTGGCTGTAAAATGTGCAGGAGCTTCTATGTTTTCGCATATTTCAGTAACGCCTACCTTTTTCCCTTTTTCGTTTTCAGATGCTATATAGATAATTGCCCTGATGCCGTATTCACAAGATTTTGAAAACATTTTGTAATTGGTTGACTGATTATTAATTCTGTACGAAAATAACAATATGAATAGTAAGTAGTTCAAAATAGATTATAGAACTATTTCTTAGGTGGTAATAGTACTTCATCAATCACATATATCAGCCCATTGGATGCCGGTATTGCTGCTAAGATATTAGCAGTCCCATTAATTTTTACTTTGCCGTCTTTTTTGCTGATAGTGATGTTTTGAGAATTCACCTGGCCAATTACTTGCCCATCCTGGAACATATCCTCTTTATAAATACCAACCGATACATGGTATTGCAGTATATCTGCTAAAGCATCTTTCTGGTCCTGTTTCATTAAACCATCAACAGTACCTGCCGGCAATTTGCTAAACGCTTCGTTTGTGGGTGCAAAAACAGTGTACGGACCAGTTTTGCGTAGTGGCTCAACTAAATCGGCCTTTTTTACAGCAGCTACCAAAGTGCTATGATCTTTGCTGCCCATGGCAACCTGCACCACATCGTGTTGAGAAACATTGTCCTCTGCAGCAGGTACAGTAGATGCTGAAGCAGGCTCGGAACCTGAAGTAGTGCTTTGCTGACTATTGTTGTTGCAGGCGGTTAATGCTGAAGTAGCCAGCATCATTAGCAGAAATGATTTTTTCATAACGTTTATTGTTTGATGAAATGAATGAATCTGTTGTAAAATTAATCCGCCTCGTCAAGTTAAAATATGACGCACATCATATTCAGGATGAAAATGTCTTTTATTTGTCTGCTATCCAAAAATCATCTTTCCAATCATTATGGCAAGCGTTTTTATAGGCGTGTTCTATCATTTCGCCTGCAATGCGCAATTGCACAGTTTGTATGTGCGTTTCAATATAATTGAACAGGTCTCTTTCCTCATATCGTATATGAGATTCAAGCAGATTTGCGAAAGAAAGCAATGTATCTATTGTTGCTTTGCGGTGTCTTAATGTGAGTACTATTTCCCTAAGTTGAAAATGCTCGTTTGACGCCCGTTTGAATTTTTCATCTTCCGGAATGAGTGAGAACAATATTTGTTCTTCAAGCTCAAAATGGAGCGCTAATTCTGTATCGAAAACGTGTGAGATGTATGCTGCAATTCTATCAGTGTCAATACCCCTGTTAATGCCTTGTCTGATTTTCCAGCATAGTAATAATCCATTATGATGATCTCTGGACAGCGGAATGAGCTCTGCACTCCGTTTTATCGGCGATTTTTTCTCATTCATGATGTAAACGTTTACTGTATAATTGTTTCAGATAGTTATAAATAATCATGCCCATACCGGCCAATAAACCTATGCCTGCGACTGCAAATAGTTTCAAAAACGGGTAGATAGGGGTCATCATTGTTTGGAAATCTTTTATTTGCAATACACGACTCCTGTAGCCTTTTGTAAGGCCTGCCACTACAAGACACAACCAGAATATTAACAGGCTTACTTGAGCTATGTTATATCCTGTGGTTACCGCTTTTTTTACTTTGACGGATGCTGTGTCGATTTTACAAATATACCCAATGCTGCCCAGCAAGATCATTGTGTTGATGCCGATTGTAGTGCCCATAGCATGTGCAACAGTAATGTGTGTGCCGTGTGTATACTTGTTTATGGCAGGAATGCTCATCATAATTGCAAGCAAAAGGTTTAAAAACAACCATACTTCTGATGCAATGATGAATTTGTAACAGATAAGGTGTTTGTGTTTGTTATATTCAGATGTTTTTAACTTAAAACTTTGGATCATACTTATGAGAAACAGCCACTCCGTCATGCTTATGAAGTATGATATGTGTCTGACCCAGCTCGCTGTTGGTACATTGTATATGTGGTGCCCCCAATTAAACATCAAATTGCTAAGGCTCAGAAAATAAAATGCATATACCTTCTTGTTTTCAGCTATAGATTTGTCTCCACTCATTTTTACCATCATGTAGAGCGATGTACCATATATCATCTGATTCCATGCTCCAACCATCGATCCGTTTGCCTTCCATTGCATAGTTACTTCTCTGATGTAGGATTGTCTGATCCATGCAATATGCCATATATTCTGCTCGATAAACGTTAGTAAAAAAAACAGTATACCCGTAGCCCACATTATTTGGTACAATGGTTTTTTGTTCTTTAAGTTGAGCCAGTATATACCATACCCAACCATCAGCAGTATCCATGAAAGGAGCAATGGTATACCCAACCACGGGGGGAATTCCCAGTATTCCCTGCCACCATATTTATTCATTGTATAGTATGCGAAAATGACAGTTATAGTCAACGCCCATATACCTGCTGCTGTGTTTATCAGACGTTTGTTTGCTGTTTTAATGACTGCAATATGATTGCTGTGTACTAACAGTGATGTTACGGCAGCCGATATTATCCAAAACAATGCTGCCGATACGTGCATTGGTCTCAGTTGTTGAAACGGTACTATATTTTTTAACGTTTCAGGATACAAAAAAGAATATGATGACAGTACACCGCACAATAATGCTACTTGAAGCATTACTAATGAAAAAATGAGATATACTTTATAGCGCATACATTACTTAATTATATAACTGCCTGTCCAGTGGATATTACTATCGTTTACTTCTGATTTTCCTGTTTTATCTATCCAACTCAGGTATGCAACAAGATTGTCAACTTCTTCATTGTTCAAGTGCAGGTTAGGCATTTTGCCTGTACCATATTTAATGAAAGTCCTTGCATTATTTTCAGCTTTACTGCTCATGATGTTGGTAAGATCGGGTCCCATGTATCCACCTAACCCATATAGCTGGTGGCAAGATTGACAATTTTTTTCTCTCCAGATAGAAGCCCCTTTCATAGCAGATTGTGTTGGTGGGATAGGCTTTGTATCACAATGCCTGAAAAGAAATAGTGTATATGAAACAAATATTATGAATAGTAAAAGCCAGTATCGCAGAAACATATTACCAATTGCATAGCAAAAGTATTTGACGTGCTTTGACTAAAAGATGATATAAATCATATTGAGGATAATATTGTCCTTAATTATTGTGCAATAACTTTTTTAATATTATGGTAGGCACTACTGATAAGGCAGTAAATTTTGATTGAATTAAGAAACATACAATTTAAATAAAAAAGCTTTTTTTGATTATTTATATATTTTAGCTTGTATTAATTTAATTGTTAGATGGGGTATTTCTTTTTCTATGCATCTTTCTGAATTTATTCATAGTGATTACTGAACAAATCCCTTTGCTCTACACCTAGAAATGGTTTGTTTGGAAACACTTTTGTTGATTTTTCATTTTCGTATTAGCTGGTCTTTAGTTTCATAAGCTCTTGCTGGTGTGTTAGAAATACAATTCGTATGTGGCTATTTTGTGCAATTGGCCTCAAGCTTGTTTAAAACATTTCTGGTCTATTTGTTACATGTGAAATATTATAACTTAATCTGTCTGTATAATGCAATTGATCCTTTTGCCAACCCAATGTGTAATACTATAATAGTACTATGTCTGATTTGAATGAGAATTTGACAAAGAAGATGTTTTTGTGACCCTTATCAGGACATTAATAAAGCCTCAAATAAATTTCTGGTGATTGGTTGGGTACCTATAATAACCAACATTCTTTCCTTCGTAAACCTCAGTTATTAACGACTAGTGATTAAAGTTGTAGATTGAAGAGATACAAGTTATGTTGGTTGTGCACAATTTCTTAGATTGCGCTGTTCCCCCTTTTTTATATAATTATGGTACTTTTTCTTCAATTGTCGTTGGCGCTGTCTTAAGTGTACTTTTTATATGCAACATTCTTTCCTAATAACTCACTGCTTATCTCGACTATTTTAATTCTATTTGTTTTAAAAAGCTTTCTAGTCAGTAATCAGAATAGAAACTGAGCCTACTTATTTTTGAGAATATAGGCCAAAATATTATTATAATCAATGATGTAATATCGACTTAAAGCAATTATATAAAATTAATTTAATGTTTTTTTTATTGTTAAATAAATAATAAACAACACTACATACAATTTCTCCACTCATCAAAGGAACATTATTTTAGGATAGTTATAATGTCATTACAAGTAACTGTGGCTCGCAATTTTAAGTAAATCTTCATTAAATCGGTTCAAAATCTGTATCTTTGCTCGCACAAAAACTATAAAACCCACACCTTGCGTGGGTTTTATAGTTCGAAGTATTTCATGACATATTGTATATTTTTTCTATAATTGAGTTCTGTAGAGCATTTCAGTAGTTCGAACTAATTGCTAGTTTTCCTGACTTACCATTTGTAAGTCCTGCACTGAATATATCCAGTTATGACCGTAATTTAGATATAGTGGATATTAGCTCTTCAAGTAAGTCTTTATCTACATAACTACTAGTTCCATTCTTAGGATTGATAACCCTTAGTTCTCTTTCTTCGTCAAATTCAATGATCAAGGGTATGTTCTCTATGTTTACATGAAACTGTTCACAGTAGCCAATTCTAATAAGTTTTGCCGGCACGTCTATAATCTGGCCCTTAAATGATACCGGTATTATAAATGGTTCGCTCATAGCTGCAATATTAGTAAGTAAATGGACAGATGCAATTACTAAAAGAGATATTTTACTGTGTCATGAGCCAAATAAACTTGCTATTCGGCTCATTTTTTTTATTAATTTTGAGCCGAATATAGATTGTAATCGACTCATGATATATAACTGGCAACAATCAGACTGGCCTGAATTCAGGTATAAGCTACAAGATGTAGATGACGCACTATTAGCTTTTGCCGAGGAAACAGGGCTAATAAGTGGCATGCTGAATACTATGCCAGAAGATATGCAAATGGAAGCCATTATAGATACAATGGTGGCAGAAGCTATTAAGACCTCTGAAATTGAAGGGGAGTATTTGAGCCGTAAAGATGTTATGTCGTCCATCAGGAATAACCTTGGTTTAGAGACCAAACCGGCAATAGTAAAAGACAAGAAAGCACAAGGCGTTGGAGTGTTGATGGTTGATGTGCGAAATAGTTATAACGAATCTCTTTCGTTAGAAAAGCTTTTCAATTGGCATAAAATGCTAATGGCAGATACAAAAAACATAGCTGTTGGCAAGTTGCGTACACACAAAGAACCAATGCAAGTAGTTTCTGGTGCACTAGGTAGAGAGACCATACACTTTGAGGCTCCACCTTCTGCAAAAGTTCCAGAAGAGATGAAGAAGTTCATCAA
>CALESY010000015.1 GCA_937919945.1 uncultured Chitinophagaceae bacterium
AGTAGTTGGCATCACATCTTGCAACAACGAGAGCTTTAAAAAGACAAAAGAAGGTTTAGAATACCGCATTGTTACAGATAAGAAAGAAGGTAAAAATCTGGCATCTGGCGATATGGCAACCGTAAAGCTACGCATGTATTATGCTGAAAAAGACAAAAAAGATACCCTACTGCAAGACTATGTGCAGATGAATGGTGGGCAGCCAATAGAAATACCGGTTGATGTGCCTGTACAGTTTAAAAGTGACTGGCCTGTAGGTTTGAAAATGCTCAGCAAAGGCGATAGTGCTGTGTTCCGTGTACCTGTTGATACATTGCAAAAGTTATATCCTGGTCAGTTACCTCCATTCATGAAGAAGGGCGGGCATGTATTGTATTCTGTAGTAGTAGAATCTATAAAAACAGAAGCTGAAGTAAAAAAAGCACAGGAAAAGGCACAACAGGAAATGATGCAACAATCAGCATCACAAATGGCGATTGACGATAAACTTATGCAAGACTATTTTGCTGCTAACAACTTGAAACCTACAAAAACAGGTACTGGTCTTTACTACATTATAGAAAAAGAAGGTACCGGCAACACTGCGCAAAAAGGACAAACTGTAACAGTTGACTATACCGGCAAATTATTGAATGGCAAAGTATTTGATTCAAATGTTGACCCTAAATTTCAACATGTAGAGCCATTGAGTGTACAAGTAGGTGGTGGACAAGTAATACCCGGTTGGGAAGAAGGGTTGATGCTGTTAAAGAAAGGTAGCAAGGCAAAATTGTTTATCCCTTCACCTTTGGCTTACGGTTCACAAGCTCGTGGAGAGGATTTGCCAGCTAATTCAGTATTAGTTTTTGATATTGATGTAAAAGACATCAAATAATTGTTCAAACTTTTCATCTACTTTTTGCACGCTACATAAATAATGAAACAAACTTCAGTCATACTCGTTTTTACCGCTATGGTTTTACTCGCGGCTTGTTCTACTTCAAAGAAGTCGGGCAAGAAAACAGACTACCAAAAAACAGCCAGCGGTATAGAATATAAAATGTATCGTGACAATAAAGCCACACCCAATGCAAAAGAATCCGACTTTGTAGAGATACATATTCATACTAAATACAATGACAGCCTGATATTTGATTCGAGGACAAACAACAATGGTAAGCCTGTCTCATTCCCTGTCAACAAACCGAGGTTTAATGGCGACTTGGCAGAGTTGTTGAGTATGATGAGCGCTGGTGATAGTATGATTGCTATGGTACAGGTTGATTCTATCATTGCCGCCAAACAAAAAACACAACCGTGGATGAAACCCGGCGGTAAGGTTACCTACATCATATCAATGATGACTGTAAAGACACAGGAGCAGGTAAATAAGGAAAAGAATATGAGCAATAGTGAACAATTTGCTATTGATGATAAAATCATATTCAAATATATAGCCGATAAGCGTATTACAGGTGTGCAAAAGACGTCCTCTGGGTTGTATTATACAATAACACAAGAAGGTGCCGGAGCAAAAGCAAAAGCAGGGCAAACCGTATATGTAAATTATACAGGTCGTACACTAGATGGTAATATATTCGATTCAAGTATTGACCCTAAATTTAAACATCAGGAGCCTATATCATTTTTGTTAGGTAAAGGCAATGTAATACAAGGGTGGGACGAAGGTATAGCCTTGCTGAATAAGGGTGCAAAAGCTACTTTGTTTATTCCTTCGCCATTAGCTTATGGTAAAAACAGCCCGACTGCTGCTATACCTGCTAATTCGATACTTATATTTGATGTGGAATTGGTAGATGTAAAATAATTATAACAACTAAAACTGAAAACTTACATAAGAAATGAAAAAATCACTCGTAATATTTAGCACAGTACTGTTATCGGTATGTACTGCTACAGCACAAACGAAAAAAGCACCTGCTAAAAAAGATGAAGGCTATAAGACTACACCTAATGGCATGGAGTATAAAGTAATATATGATGCACCCGGCACGCAAAAGCCAGCACTAGGCGATTTTATTTCAGTACACTTGAAGTTGGTAGTTGATGACAGCACACATTTCAGTACAAGGACAGTATTAAATAACCAACCTGCTGAAATACAAATTATGGCTGCTCCGGGTAAAGGAGATGTTATAGAAGGTTTTATGTACTTAACAACAGGCGATAGTGCTGTTTTTCGTTACTCTATTGATTCATTAATGACATTGCCAGGTTTCCAACAACAACCTTGGATGAAAGCAGGTGTGGGGCAAATGGCATACTATTATGTAGTGCTGGCGGGTATTAAGTCTGCTGCTGATAAACAAAAAGAAACCGAGGCTGCTGCATCGAAACAAAAAGATGTAGATGATAAATTATTACAAGAATATTTTTCCAAAAACAACATCAAGCCGACGAAAACAGCATCTGGTTTGTACTATTCAATTTCTAAAATGGGTACAGGTCCGGTAGCTAAACCAGGTCAGAAAGTAAGTGTAAATTATACGG
This sequence comes from uncultured Chitinophagaceae bacterium, assembly GCA_937919945.1. Taxonomy (GTDB): domain Bacteria; phylum Bacteroidota; class Bacteroidia; order Chitinophagales; family Chitinophagaceae; genus Polluticoccus. The sequence continues at coordinate 2,491 of CALESY010000015.1, forward strand.
GTAAAACAATGGATGGCAAAACATTCGATTCGAATGTAGACCCGGCTTTCCAACATGTACAGCCCTTTGAGTTTAATGTAGGGCAGGGTATGGTTATCAAAGGATGGGATGAAGGCTTTGGCATACTGAAAAAAGGTACAAAAGCTACTTTATATATACCGTCTCCGCTGGCGTATGGTGCTAATAGTCCTGATCCAAGTCGTATACCCGCTAATGGCATTCTTATTTTTGACGTAGAGTTGCTGGATGTTATTACTGAAAATAATGTAACTCCATCACCTGCAAATGGTAAATAAATGATGTTAAATATTTTCCGGACAATGATGATACTGTGGTATTTGCTTTCTGCAAATACCACTTTTGCTTATACAAGGCAAGACACCTTGCTCGGCAGCAATGGAGATGGCAGGCTTTGGTGGGATGTAAAGCACTATAATCTCTCCGTATATTTAGATGGCGTAACGAAAACAATAGCAGGCGAAAACATTATCCGCTTTACTGTCATCAACAAACCTTCTGCATATATGCAAGTAGACCTGCAGGATACTTTAGTTATTGACAGCGTCTTTGTATATGATTTTGATACAGTGAAGAACGCGGGAGCTAAGAATGAAATAATGGTAAAACCAGTCAAAGCAAATTTTGTGAAAGATGGTAATGTGTGGTGGGTATATTATGGTTTCGCTAACTGGCCTGTTGGCGCAACAAAAGAGGTGAAAATCTATTATCATGGTAAGCCGAAGATTGCTAAACTACCCCCATGGGATGGAGGTTTTATATGGGGTATTGATAGTATGGGGTCTTCTTGGTATTCGGTTGCTTGTCAAGGCTTGGGTGCAAGTAGTTGGTGGCCTTGTAAAGATTTTCAGGCAGATGAACCGGATGATGGTATGTTGCTATCCGTTTCACCCAAGTTGGGCAAAATGACATTCATCTCCAATGGTACACCGCAATTTGATGTTATAGGTTCACGCATAAATATTTGGGAGGTGAAGAATCCTATCAATACATACAATGCCAGTTTTTATGGTGGTACTTATATTGGCTGGAACGATACATTGATGGGCGAAAAAGGCAAACTGGACATTAGTTATTATGCCCTGAAGCATAACGAAGCAAAAGCCAAAAAACAGTTTGCTGTAACCAAACAAATGCTGCATTGCTTTGAATACTGGATGGGCCCTTACCCCTTTTATGAAGATGGCTACAAACTGGTAGAAGCACCATTCTTAGGTATGGAACACCAGAGTGCAGTAGCTTACGGTAACCAGTACAAAATGGGTTATCTTGGTTCAGACCGTAGCGAGACGGGCGTTGGGTTGCTATTCGATTTTATTATCATACACGAAACAGGGCATGAATGGTTTGGTAATAACATAACGGCTGCAGATGTAGCTGATAACTGGCTGCACGAGGGCTTTACAACCTATACCGAGGCGTTGTTTGCTGAATGTGCTTTTGGTAAAGAAAAAGCTTATGCATATACACGTGGTGAATGGAAAAATATACGCAACGATGTACCTGTAATAGGTGACTATGGTGTCAGAGATGATGGCAGCAGCGATAAATACGATAAGGGTAGCGCGGTAGTACACATGATACGTATACTGATAAATGATGATGCCAAATTCCGCCAACTACTACGAGGGCTGAACAAAGACTTTTATCATAAAATAGTAAGTACCAAAGAAGTGGAAGATTATATCATCCGTTTTACAGGATTGAACCTAAAACCCTTGTTCGACCAATACTTGCGTACCACCAACATCCCTAAGTTTGAATGGTATGTCAAGAAAAAAGAACTGCATTATAGGTTTACAAATGTAGTAGATGGTTTTATCTTACCACTGCCGGTTTCTACAGCTAAAAAAGTAACAACACTCAATGTAACAGCCGAATGGCAAAGCATACCCTGGAAGAAAGGCGGCTATAATATTCAGGTTTCTTCTGATTTTTTGGTGACAGAAAAATGACAAAATTCCCATAGCGTGTAGCAATAATTATATTAATTTAGAAGTTAATAACTAAAACATGCCTATATGAAACCTTCTATTTTATTAATCCTGACTCTATGTTTTTTCGCGCAATGCAAAAAAAATGATGATGTAAAAAACAGCAACAGTACTGGTGATGCACAACTACAGGATGAGGTAAGTGCCTTACAATCTCAAATTAGATCGGTATCCTCAACAATTGAAGGGAAAGTACAGTTAGAAAATAAAAACTATACTAGCTCTGAAGTACAAAGCGAAATACAATCATTTAATAGTCTCAGAAACTTGCAAAAGATAAAAGTGGCGCAGATATATTCTATGGGTGCTAAACCCAAAATAGAACTCTTACAGTGTGCAGATTTTGAAGACATATCATGCGTGGTTGAAGAATGGGATGTTAATAAATACAACTTTCAAACTGTTCGTATTGATTCTTCAGATAGTTATAATAAAACTGGGTCATTATACATTTCAAACCCTTTCGATTCCACCAGGTTCAATCAATATAGTGTAGGTATGGTTGGTTATGTTAATGGTATTGAAGAAAAAACAGTATATAAAATTAGGTGGTGGGCTAAGATTAAAGGCAATACCACTAAAGATAACGGCAGGAACTTATCTATTTCTATAAGGCAAGATGCAGAATATTTGGGAGACGGAGGTAATTTGCCTGGCAATGGAAAATTCTTAAACGATGGATGGGTTTTATATTCATTCCAAGTAATTAGCAGAACGAATAGTCCTTTTAAGGTACAATTACATACTAATATGCAAGACTGCTGGATTGATGATATACACATTGTCAAGAAAACCAATTAGTAGTTTTCCACCATTAGTTAACGCTATATTTCTCGTAGTCCTGATTTCATCTATTTTTAGTTAGGTTTGCTATTCGCATGGCAAAGAAGGAAATAGCTGAAACACCATTGATGAAGCAGCACAAGGAAATCAAAGCAAGGTATCCTGATGCTGTTTTGTTATTCCGCGTCGGCGATTTTTACGAAACCTTTGGCGAAGATGCCTTGATAGCTTCTAGCGTGTTGGGCATCACGCTCACTAAGCGTGCCAATGGTTCGGCATCACATATCGAACTGGCAGGTTTCCCGCATCATTCGGTAGATACCTATCTGCATAAATTGGTAAAAGCAGGCTACCGTGTTGCTATTTGCGACCAGCTTGAAGACCCGAAAGCTGTCAAAGGCATCGTAAAGCGTGGTGTAACAGAATTGGTTACCCCCGGCGTAGCGACAAACGACAAGTTGCTTGAAAACAAAACCAACAACTTTCTGGCATCGCTCTACTTATCAGATGCTATATGCGGGGTAGCGTTTTTAGACATCAGTACGGGTGAGTTTTATACAGCACAGGGTAGCGAAGAGTACATGGATAAGCTGCTGCAAAGCTTTCAGCCATCAGAGGTATTGTTATCCAAAACACAGGTAAGACGTTTTAAAGAAAATATAGATGCCCGCGTATATACATTTCCTTTAGAGGAATGGATTTTTGCTGAGCAATATACCTACGATTTGCTTTTAGGGCATTTCCAAACCCAATCGCTGAAAGGTTATGGCATAGAAGATATGAAGCCTGCCATTATAGCGGCTGGCGTAGCTATTCATTATCTGAAAGATACCGAACACCCCAATCTTCAACACATCAATACCATCCAACGTGTAGTAGCCGATGAGTTTATGTGGATGGACAGATTCACCATTCGCAATCTGGAATTACTACATAGTACCAATGAAAATGGCAATTGTCTGTTAACAGCCATAGACCATACATGTACACCTATGGGGGCCAGACTGTTGAAGCGATGGCTGATATTTCCATTGTCCGATATTGCCCGTATTAATCATCGGCTGGATTTGGTTACCTATTTTATCAAAGAGCAAGATGTAAACCATGCCATACAGCAACTCATTAAACAAGTAGGTGATGTAGAAAGGTTAATAGGTAAAATACCACTTAAAAAAGCTAACCCACGTGAAGTATTGCAACTGGCGCGCAGTATGGAGTTCATGGAACAGGTAAAAAAGATATGTTCTGATAGTGATTATGATGCTTTAATGCGACTATCGCAACCACTGCAACCGTTAACGGATTTACATCATCACATCAAGCAAATCATTACAGATGATGCACCGGCAGTAGCTTTAAAAGGTGGGATGATACGCGAGGGGGTACATTCCGAACTGGATGAATTGCGTACTATATCGCGTAGTGGCAAAAACTACCTGCTGCAAATACAGCAAAAAGAAGCGGAGCGTACAGGCATTGGCTCATTGAAAGTGGCGTATAATAATGTTTTCGGTTATTATCTGGAAGTAACCAATGCGCATAAAGATAAAGTACCTGCTGACTGGATACGAAAACAGACTCTTGCAAACGCAGAACGATATATAACACCTGAATTGAAAGAATATGAAGAGAAGATATTGGGTGCAGAAGAAAAGATACTGGCTATTGAAATGGACGTGTATCAAAAGTTGTTAACGGATATAGAACCGCATATAGCTCCTATACAAACCAATGCTAATATCATTGCTCAGTTAGATTGCCTGCTATGCTTTGCCAATATCGCAAAGCAATACAACTATCATCGCCCGGAAGTAGTAAAAGAAGCGGTGATTGATATAAAAAAAGGTAGACACCCCGTTATAGAACAGCAACTACCCCCAGGAGAGCAATATGTTGCTAACGATATATTATTAGACAAAGACAACCAACAAGTCATTATACTAACAGGCCCGAATATGAGTGGTAAGTCGGCATTATTGAGGCAGACAGCCATCATTACACTCATGGCACATATGGGCAGTTTTGTACCTGCCAATGCTGCCACAATAGGGTTGACAGATAAGATTTTTACACGTGTAGGCGCATCTGATAACCTAAGTGGCGGTGAGAGTACTTTTATGGTAGAGATGAATGAAACTGCCAGCATCATCAATAACATCAGCGAGCGTAGCCTTGTATTGCTCGATGAGATAGGGCGGGGTACCAGCACCTACGATGGTATATCTATTGCATGGTCTATTGTAGAGCACCTACACAACAGCCCTAACAAACCAAAGACACTATTTGCTACCCACTACCACGAAATAAATGAACTGGAAAACCAGTTGGATAGGGTAAAGAATTACCACATCACCCACAAAGAAACAGGCAATAAGGTCATTTTCCTTCGCAAGCTGGCCTCTGGTGGTAGCAGACATAGCTTTGGTATTCAAGTAGCCCGTATGGCGGGCATGCCTCCTTCATTATTGCAACGTGCAGATGAGATATTGGCACTATTGGAAGAAAAACACGCAGATAAGGGCAGCACAACCAATAAAGTGAAGCAAATCAATCCGTTACCAAAGTTTCAGCTTAATATTTTTGATGGTGTAACAGATGATTTGCGCCGTGTACAGGACATACTGGATGCCACAGACATAAATACCTTAACCCCTGTTGAAGCATTGTTAAAATTGAATGAATTAAAGAACATTGTTAAGTCCTATAAATAAGGTTGATTATAATATGGCATAATTTTATGGTGATTGCATGAACATAATATCCGTTTCAGACGTTTATTAATTACAATCACAAGTATGAAAAAATTATTGTCGCTAGCGTATATCATGATAGCTTCTGCCCTTATAATACAAATGGCAAGTTGCCTTACACCACGTAAGGGTCCGCAAAAGTTGTATACCAAAACTGTTCAGGAAGGAAAAATATACGACGCCATCATTGTACCTGGCATACCATTTAATAATGGTAGTTGGGATAGTGTTATGAAAGCCAGAGTAATATGGTCTTGGGTGCTATATAAAAATGGGATTGCCAAAAATGTTATCTACTCCGGAGCAGCAGTTTATTCGCCATACAAAGAAGCGGTAATCATGGGCTTGTATGCAGAGCAGTTGGGCATACCAAAAGAGCATATATTTTATGATACTAACGCAAGGCATAGTACCGAAAATGTGTATTATTCATATTTAGTGGCAAAAGAGCAAGGGTTCAAGTCGCTAGCACTGGCAACAGATCCATTCCAATCTTTTATGCTCAAAGCTTTTTTGGAGAAAAGATTCGGTACACCCATTGCGCGCTTACCTTTTGTAACTGATACTTTGGCCGCGTATTCATACCTTAATCCTAGGATTAATCCTCGCAAAGCTAAGGTGAACAACTTTGTTTCTATAACCGAGCAGGAATCATTCTTTAAACGTTTCCGAGGTACTTTAGGTAGAGATATTAATTGGGCTAAACACCCAGATGGAAAATTAGAAGCTTTATAAGTAGGGGTGTATAATAATGTGGATACAGGTGTGCCATGCACACCTGTAGTATTATATGGTAGTCCGCATTGTTTTCAGTACCTTTGCACCTCTTGAAACAGAACATATTAACTGTTTTTTCTTTTTGATTCTTTAATTTTTGATTAAGATAAATGCTTTCAGTTTCTAATTTATCGCTTCGCTACGGCAAGCGCGTGTTGTTTGAGGATGTGAACATTCGCTTTACCGAGGGTAATTGCTACGGTATAATCGGTGCGAATGGTGCCGGAAAATCTACTTTCCTGAAAATACTTAGTGGTGAAATAGACCCCACAACCGGCAAGGTAGAGATAGGTAAAGACCAACGCATGAGTGTATTAAAACAAAACCACTATGCGTATGACGAATTCACTGTACTGGAAACCGTTATCATGGGCAACGATAAGTTGTATAAAGTGATGAAGGATAAAGATGCTATCTATGCCAAAGAAGATTTTACGGAGGAAGATGGTTTGAAAGCAGGTGAATTGGAAGGCTTATTTGCAGAAATGGATGGTTGGAATGCGGAGAGTGATGCTGCAACTTTATTGAGCAATCTCGGTATAAAAGAAGAATTCCACAGCCGATTGGTAAAAGAGTTGGATGGTAACCAGAAAGTACGTGTGTTACTGGCACAGGCTATATTTGGCAACCCTGACATATTGCTGCTCGATGAACCTACCAACGACCTAGACCTTGAAACTATATCCTGGCTGGAAGATTTTCTGGCAGATTATGATAAAATCGTTCTCGTAGTATCGCACGACCGTCACTTTTTGGATGCCGTATGTACCCACGTAGCAGATATAGATTTTGGTAAGATTACCAAAATCTATATCTGCTACGT
>CALESY010000016.1 GCA_937919945.1 uncultured Chitinophagaceae bacterium
TTTATTAGCTGCTTGTAATACTAATTGTATATTTGCAGACTGTCCGGAAATATATTTTTACCGGATTGTATATTATTAACCAATATTAAAAACTATGGCATCTACCTGGTTTCGTAGGATTAAGAAGGGTATTTTAACAGATACGCGAGAGAAGAAGGAAACCCCCGATGGCTTGTGGCATAAATGTCCTGAATGTAAGACGACACATACAACTCAGGAACTAGCCAACCACTACTACGTTTGTCCCAAATGCAACTATCATAACCGTATCAACGCAGCAGAGTATTTCCCTATGCTTTTTGATAATGATGAATACGAACTGCTGTTTGAAAACATTGTACCAAAAGACAAGCTAGGCTTCGTTGACCTGAAGCCTTATGACGCTCGCCTGAAAGATGCACAGAAATCTACAGGGTTGAAAGACGCCATGAGTGTAGGGGCGGGTATGATAAACGGAAGTGGGTTGGTTATTGCCTGTATGAACTTCAATTTCATAGGTGGGTCTATGGGTAGTGTAGTGGGTGAGAAAATTTCACGTGGTATTGATTATGCTATCCAGCATAAGCTACCATTTATGATTATATCTAAGTCGGGTGGTGCCAGAATGATGGAAAGTGCTTTCTCACTAATGCAGATGGCTAAGACATCGGCAAAGCTAACACAACTTGCTAAGGCAGGATTACCCTACATTTCTTTTATGACAGACCCTACAACGGGTGGTGTTACCGCTTCTTATGCCATGCTCGGCGACATTAATATTGCAGAGCCTAAGGCATTGATTGGTTTTGCCGGCCCTCGCGTTATTAAAGAAACTATTAAGAAAGACTTGCCGGCTGGTTTTCAGCGTTCGGAGTTTTTGCTGGAGCATGGTTTCCTTGACTTTATTGTAGAGCGTCAGAACCTGAAAAATAAATTGAGTACAGTTATTGAATGGTATATGAAAGGGAAGTAACATTCCCTTTTTTTAACGCTGCATATTGGCTACAGAGAAAGTATATATAAAAAACCGCCCCGCTACATTTGAGTATGCTATTGAAGACAGGCTGACAGCTGGTATTATGCTTACCGGTTCAGAAATCAAGTCTATACGCAATGGTAAAGTCAGCTTCAACGACAGTTATTGCTTTTTTCATAAAGGGGAGATGTGGATAAAAAGCCTTCACATTGCTGAGTATGTAAATGCCGGCTATGCAGGCCATGACCCTACACGCGAGCGAAAGCTGTTGCTCAATAAAAGAGAGCTTCGCAAATGGGAAACTAAAATGCGTGAGAAGGGTTATACCATTGTGCCACTTGCTGTATTCATTAACGATGCCGGCTATGCCAAAATAGAAATAGGACTAGGCAAGGGTAAAAAATTACACGACAAGCGTGAAACTATCAAGTCTCGCGATGCGGAAAGAGAAATGAAGCGTTATTTGAAATAGCTTATTCTACCACCTCAGTAAATTCTATACCATGGTGCTTCAATTCAGTAAGTACTGGTCTGTATACCGATGGCATATTGGGTATTAATACACCTGTGGGTGGGGTAATGCGATTGGTCAGAACCAACTTTGCAAGAATAGCCATAGGCAGCCCAACTGTTTTTGCCATGGCAGAATGGTCTCGGTCTTCGCCTTTTATTACCATGCTGCTGGTCATTTTTATTTTACTGCCTTTGTGTACATATTCTACCTCATGTTGCATCACCACCATGTCTTTGTCAAATGGCGCCATTTCCCATTTGTTCAGCAACAGGTGTAGCATGATGTCTGCAGACGATACCTTGCCCAGCATGATTGTTTTATCTTCAAACAAACCCAGCCAGTCAAGCATAGCTATTAGTTTGTCATCAGCTTCACTGTTCAGTTTGCTCAACACGTGTTTCTTCAACTCACCCCCCGAAAAACCTGTTTTTTGTTTTATCCATCCTGCAAATGTCAGGTTGGCCGTATCGAAGCTGTCTTGCTGATTCGTAAGCCCGAGACTAACTACTGCATTCCATCCTTTGCAGAAAACAGGGTAGCGTAGTGTTGCCCTGACGAATGTCTTTATATCCGGTACATGGTAGAGGTCCAGATAACGGAGTGAATCTCTATTAGGATAGTAGGCAAGGCTACCAAGCCCATCTACTTTTATCTTTTTACAGTTGTCAAAAATATCTTCGTAAGGTACGTTTACTACTTTGCCGTTTTGCAGGTATTGTGCGCCGTCTACTCCAGCCGTTATGATGTTCTTTGGGTTCCAACTGAATTTGTAATGCCAGGGGTTATTGTCACTTTCCGGTGCTATTAGCCCACCGCAATAAGACTTAAAAGACGTAATGCTGGACGCAACGCGCTCTATACTATGTATTATCTGGTTAGCTGTCATGTGGTCAATGCCGGGGTCAAGCCCCATTTCACACATAAACATCAGGCCAGCTTTTTTTACGTCCTCGTCCATTGCTTTCATTTCAGGCGATATGTACGATGATGTAATCAGATTCTTTTTATGGACAAGGCAATCTTTTGCAAGGTGTATATGCAGGTGGGGCGGCATTAGCGATACAACTATATCTGCAAGTTGTACTAATGGTTCTCGCTGTTCTGCTTTAGTAATATCTATAATGGCAGCCTCTGCATGGGGGTGCTTCTTTATTTTGTCATATACAGCATCTTTGCTGCCATCAGCAACTATTACCTTCCATTTATTTTTACCTGCATTTGTCAGCAGGTACTCGATTAGATGAATGGAAGACTTCCCGGCCCCTGCTACCAATATGGTTTGCATACAATATACCTGTGTATTGGTGTAAATTCGTTTTCAAAAGTAAGGCGATAGTTTTGTATTGCAAATAAACTTTTATTTATTTTTTATTAAATACTAATTAGTAATCATTTGATTATGAGCAAAATATGGCTTAATAGTGCAAGTGTAAAAGAGCTGAATGACAGAAGTGAAAGCACAATGGGCGAAGTGTTGGATATACACTTTACTGAAATAGGTGATGATTACCTGAAAGCCACTATGCCAGTAAACAACGCTACCAAACAACCTTATGGACTGTTGCACGGTGGGGCATCAGCTGCACTGGCCGAAACGATAGGTAGTGTAGCATCATCACTATGCATCAACCCTGATAAGCAAATATGTGTAGGGATAGAGATAAATTGCAACCATATACGTGGTAAGAAAGATGGCATTGTAACCGCTACTGCAACACCCTTACATATAGGTGCCAGTACCCATGTCTGGGATATCAAGATTACTGATGAGCGAGATAAGCTTGTATGTGTCAGCAGGCTGACAGTGGCTGTTTTAAAGAAACCTGCTTAGTTATTTATCTGGTTTTGACACACGAAGGATGGGGCTATTAAGTACCTCTATTTCAAAAACTGCTTTTTCTTTCGGATGCTTATATGGGCGTGTACAGAAATGTTGTATAAAATAATCAACTGTGTCTTTGTTTCTGGAGTATATAAACCGCTTACGTTTTTCCGGAGTCAGCATATTTGCATTTTGCTCAATTATCCATTCGTGATTGATACTGATTTTTTCAGCGTCTGAATCTTGAAGAATCCATTCCAAGCCATCTTTGTAGCTACTAGCCCAGTAATCCAGCTCATAGTTTTTCATTAGTGTATCCTTTTTATGCGATACTAAGTGGTTGAAATAAACTTGCTGGTAGGGATGGTACTGCCACATGAAGAAAAGAAGGTAGATGAGCTGCGCAGTAAATACCAGCTTAAACCATCGCCACCATTTAGTTGTAGATAGCTTGATGAGTGCCACAGACAACAGCATGATGAATGAAGGATAGATAAAATACAGATGCCGCCAATCGTCGTACAATATACTGTGTAGTGCTATCACCATTATTACCGGTACAAAAAAGCAAAATCCCCATAGCAGATAGCTACGCTTAAGTGGGTCAGTAAAGCTTTGAATAGGGCTTTTATACACGTTGTATAAGGCAAGAACAATACCTGCAATGCCGGCAAGCAGCCATAATTCGGGTATAGTGATGGTAAACCAAAGTGGTATGTAGTACCACGGTAGCTTTGTGGCGTTTATTATCCGTCCCGCAAGCAGTACATCATCTTCCCATCTGAATTTAGAAAGGCTTTTAAAGCTGCTAATTAGGCTATCAATCGGGTGAGCCCAGAGAGTAGGCCAGCAAGCATAAGCTACTATAGATACTGCTAATACAAAAGATAATAAAGTGAAAATTTGTTTCTTTCTATCCTGCTTTTGACAGCTGAATACATCTATAATAAAGAATATAATCAGAGGACAAACAACCAATACATTCATTAACCGTATACTGATGGCATAACCACTTACAATGCCGGTTAGTATGTACCAAAATACCCGCTTGGTTTGAAATGCGTTAAATGCAGCCCATAATGTTACCATATTGAGTGCCATAGAGGGTATGTCTTTAGTGTTAAAATAGGTATGTGCATATAAGCGTGGGTGTAGCACAAGCATAATGTATATGAAAGAGGCTATCCATCGGCTGCCGGATATTTGTAAGGTCAATAAATAACCTGTAAAAAGACAAAGTATTGCAAAGAGATGAGTAACAATATGGCGCATAAGGGTGATGTCTCTGGTGTCGGTTATACCCAATAGCTTTTCGAGCATTAGTAGTGGTAATTCAAAGCCTACACCATGGTCGCGGTCAACGAAATTGTCTAGCTCTTTATCCTCATTAAAAATGTACTTGTAGCTAACTAAACCTATCTGCCTTTGCGCAAACTCATCATATGATTGGCCGTAGTCTTGATATACAATGCAAGCAACAATAGAAAACAATATTACAAGTAAGACACCGGGCAGCAGCCTGTTTTTTAGTATGTTGTTGTACGCTATCAAACTATTCTCAGTCTTTTTTTGTATTACCTGAGTTTTGTTATCCTTAATATAGGACTGTTAGATACAATGATTTGGTGCAAGGCCTGATTCTCAGGATACTTGAAAGGATATAACCGATAATTTTCAACGTAATACTCTATAACATATTCGTTATTTGTAAGTATAAAGCGTTTTCTTTTATCTTCAGTCAGCATCAGTGTCGCCAAGTAGTTGGAATACCAGTCATTAATATATATACTATCATCTGCAGTATTATTTAGTACCCATTCTAGCCCTTCTTTATTTGATAATCCCCAGTAATCTAATTCGTACTTTTGCATCAGATTATCTTTCTTATGAGAGGTAAGGTGGTTAAAATATATGTATTCGTGTGGATGATACCTATGGATGAAATATATGAGATATACAAGTTGTAGTACCCAAACGGCTTTGTAAACATTTTTTAGTTTTGTTTTCAGTAGTTCGTTCAAACCATGGCATGCCAGTACTATAAAAGGTGGATAGATAAAATATAAGTGTCTCCAATCGTCGTATAATACAGATTCTAAATATACTACAGCAGCTATTGGTGCCACAAAACTGTACAGATAAAGCATGAGGTTTCTATCTATCCCATTTTTGAAGTATATGGATGGTGTTTGTACAAACTTGTTTAATAAAAAAGAAATTCCTATAAAACCTAAAAACAACCATACTTCGGGTACTGTAACAAAAAACCAAGATGGTATATAACTCCAAGGCAGATTGTTGGCATTATATAATACGCCGTCAACCAGTGCGTCTCCAGTCCATCTAAACTTTGACAGGCTTTCAAATACTTCCAATAAACTAATATAAGGATGTTCCCATAGGGTAGGCCAGCATGCATACATTGTGTAATAAGCACTGACAAGTATTAAAACTAAGCCTGCAATGCTTACTGCAATTACTCTCCAATTCTTCAAATTGGTAATAATATCGAATAGTATGAATAGTACTAGTGGAATGAGTATCATCATATTCATAAGCCGAATACTCATTGCGTATCCACAAAGCACACCCAACAATATGTATTGTAATACTTTTCTGTTTTCAAATGTCCAATATGCTGCTGATAATATCAATACCAAAACAGATAAAGATGGCATGTCTTTTGAGTTGAAAAAAGAGTGTGCATACAATCTAGGGTTGAGCACAAGCATAATAAATCCAGCAGAGGCTACTAACTGATTTTTGAACAAACGGTATAAAAGGAAGTAGCCACTTAACATACAAAGAAGAAAAAATATGTGGCAAGTAATGTGTCTGAAAAGGAAAATGTCTCTGTAGTCTTTTATTCCGAACTCCTTTTCTAGTATTATCAATGGCAACTCAATTCCTACACCATGATCTCTTTCAATATAGCTATTAAGTGTTGTATCTCCTTTATAAACATAGTTATAGCTTACTGTACCAATGCTTGTTTGTCCTATTTCGTCTACAGAAACACCATAATTTTGATAATTTATCAATCCTGTTACAACAAAAACAATAAATAGGGTAATGCCAGGCCAGTATTGTTTAAGAAAACTCATATATGTGGGTTGTGTTGAGGACAATATTAAAGCATTTTTTGCCAATATTCTGTATGTTAAAAACAGGTGGATTATTGTGAAATATATTACCTTGAAAACCTGTAAAGACCGCTATATTTAGTTACATTTGCTATCTGATTTTTAAAGCCCGTTTATGGAAGAAAATAACCAGGATTTAACCCCCGGTAACGAGTCTAATGATTCGAACAAGATTGTACGTGTAAACATAGAAGAGCAAATGAAAACTGCCTACATAGATTACTCTATGTCGGTAATTGTTGGCCGTGCATTGCCTGATGTGCGTGATGGTCTTAAACCTGTACACCGCCGCGTACTTTTTGCTATGCACGAATTAGGTATCAACTACAATAAACCCTACAAAAAATCTGCTCGTATAGTTGGTGAAGTATTGGGTAAATACCACCCACACGGCGATAGCTCTGTATACGATGCCATGGTACGTATGGCACAGCCATGGAGCATGCGCTATATGCTGGTGGACGGGCAAGGTAACTACGGTTCTCAAGACGGTGATGGACCAGCTGCTATGCGTTATACGGAAGCTCGCCTGCAACGCCTTGCAGAGAGTATGATGGATGACCTTGACAAAGAAACTGTTGATTTCTCTTTGAACTTTGACGACTCTTTGGAAGAGCCTACTGTAATGCCTACACGAGTGCCGCAATTACTGTTGAATGGCTCATCTGGTATCGCCGTAGGTATGGCAACCAATATGATGCCGCATAACCTGAGTGAGGTGATAGACGGCTGTATTGCATACATAGACAACAAAGAAATAACCATAGATGAGTTGATGAAGTATGTAAAAGCCCCCGACTTCCCGACAGGAGGCATTATATATGGAATAGATGGCATCAAAGCTGGTATGCATACCGGCCGTGGTAGGGTAGTGCTTCGTGGACGTGTAAATGTAGAAACAACTAAGAGTGGGAAAGAACAAATTGTAATAACAGAAGTGCCATATCAAGTAAGCCGCGATGCTCTGGCTGAGAAGATAGGTATGTTGGTAAATAACAAAATAATTGAAGGCATAACACATGTCGCCAACGAATCTAATAAAGAAGGTACACGTATAGTAGTTGAGCTTCGCCGAGACGCGGTAGCACAGGTTATCATCAATCAGTTATACAAATTCAGCGAGTTGCAAACCTCATACGGTATCAACAATGTAGCACTTGTAGGTGGTCGTCCGCGTATTCTGAATTTGAAAGACCTGATTTCGGAGTTTGTTATTTTCCGTCATGAAGTAGTAGTGCGTCGTACACAATACGAACTACGTGAAGCAGAAAAACGCGCCCATATATTAGAAGGCTATCTGATTGCACTCGACCATCTGGACGAAGTAATAGCACTGATACGTGCATCTGTAAATCCTGATGAAGCAAAGACAGGCTTAATAGAAAAATTCGGTATGACCGAAATACAGGCAAAAGCCGTGCTGGAACTACGCCTGCAACGATTGACAGGCATGGAGCGTGAGAAGATACGTGAAGAACATGCCGAACTGATGAAACTGATTGCGCACCTGAAAGAAATACTGGGCAATGAGGATATGCGTTACCAGATAATTAAAGATGAACTGGCAGAAGTAAAAAATAAATTCGGCGACGAGCGCAAATCGGAGATACAATACCTTGCCAACGAAATGCGTATTGAAGACCTGATAGAGGAAGAGGATGTAGTTATAACTGTTTCTCACTTAGGTTACATCAAACGTACTTCGCAGGCAGAATATCGTGCACAGCGCAGAGGTGGACGTGGAGCAATGGGGGGGCGTACACGCGATGAAGATTATCTGGAGCACTTATTTATAGCCTCTACACACCATACGCTGATGTTCTTTACAGAAAAAGGACGTTGTTATTGGCTGAAAGTATATGAAATACCTGAAGCAGACAGGAATGCTAAGGGACGCGCAATACAAAACCTATTGCAACTACCCGCAGATGATAAAATACGCACCGTAATTGACATACCCAATCTGGAAGATAAAGAGTATGTAGAGAAGCACAACATCGTATTATGCACTAAGCAGGGTATCATTAAAAAAACATCACTGGAAGATTTTAGCCGTCCGCGTGCAAATGGTATCAATGCTATCACTATACAAGAAGGAGACCAACTGCTGGATGTGTCATTGACCGACGGTAACAGCTATATTATGATGGCTGTACGTAGCGGGCGTGCTATATGTTTTGAAGAAACAAAAGTGCGTACTACCGGTCGTGGTGCAATAGGTGTTTTTGGTATAGAATTGGATGAAAAGAACGATGAAGTAATAGGAATGATATGCGTATCGCAGGATAATAGTGATAAACAGATATTGGTAGTATCTGAAAAAGGATTGGGTAAACGCACTCCTTTCTTGGAGCTTAATGAAGAAAATGGACAGATGGAGCCAACATACCGCATTACCAACCGTGGCGGTAAAGGCGTAAAAACAATCAATATTACAGAGAAGACTGGTGCACTGGTAGGCTTGTTGGCAGTAAATGAAAAAGACGACTTGATGATAACCTGTAAATCAGGTATTACTATCCGTATGAAGGTAGAGCATATACGTGAGGCAGGAAGGGCTACACAAGGCGTTAAACTCATTAATCTAGATGAAGGTGATGAAATTGCAGCTATAGCTCGTATAGATGAGCAAGACGAAGAAGGAAATGAACTGGAAAATGGTGAAACTGGTGATGCAACGCTAGACACTCCAATAACAGAGTAATGTAAAATAATTGCAAAATTAACATAGGAAGCACCCGTATGCTATTGCGCGGGTGTTTTCTTTAATAACTTCGCTAAAGAAATATAAAAACTGAAATAATGAAAAAAGCTATTCTCATTACTGCAGGTGTAGCCATCAGCCTATTTGCACATGCGCAAAAGATGAATATCCAGAATGCAAGCAACTCGTTGAAAGATAAAGATTATTCAAAAGCAATAGAGTATATAAATCTTGCAACTAATGACCCAAGCACTAAGGATAATGCAAAAACTTGGTACGTAAAGGGAAATATTTATATGGAAATGAGCACCGACCCTGCAAAAAGAGAAGCCAAATACTATCAAGAAGCAGCAAATGCTTACATGAAAGCGGCACAACTTGATGCTAAATATGAAAGGGATATTATTTCTCAGGGATTGATGTATGCTGCATACAATTATTACAATGATGCAGTAGTAGCATATAACAACAAAAAATATCAGGAATCTTACACTAGCGCCAAAGCAGTTTTAGATATTCATGGTCTTGAAGGTGGTAAAAGGTATACAAGCAAAAGTTTTGATACAACAGCCGCTGCTTCATTAATGATACAGGCGTACAGTGCTTATTATGCAAAAAACTACGATGAGGCAATCACTTTATTACAGATTCTAAAAACAAACCCTATTGAGAAAAGTGCTAGCGTCTACTTAGCCCTTTCAGATATTTATAAAACCACCAAGAAAGAGTCTGAAATGCTTGCAATAATTGAAGAAGGTAGAAAACTATACCCTGACAATCAAAATCTGCGAAATGAAGAGCTGAATTACTACATCATTTCCAATAAACAAGACGAATTGATGAAAAAGTTGGAAGATGCTGTTGCAAAAGATCCTAATAATGCTGAATTGCTTTTTAATTTGGCAAATGGATATAACAATATGGCTTTCCCTAAACCTACAGAAGGTAAAGAGCCAACTAAGCCTGCAAACTTCGTGGAACTATTTAGCAAGGCTGAAGATGGATACAAAAAAGCTATAAATGTTGACCCCAATAATGTAGGATATAATTACAATTTAGGTGTACTATATTATAACCAAGCAACCGATTACAATAGGCAAATGAATGCTGCTGCAGATGCTAGTAACAGCGCCAAAGTAGCTGCTGAGAAAAAGAAGCATGAAGATGCTTATAACCAACTTACTATAAATCGTGATGCCTCTTTTGACAAAGCCATACCATATCTGTCAAAAATTATATCTACACTTGAGTCTACTATTGACAAAGCAAGTGAAGATGACAGGTTTTCTTACCAGAGTGCATTGATGGCTTTAAAGGAAATTTATGCACGTAAAAATGATATGGTTAAATCTGGTGAATACAAACAAAAGTTAGACGCTTTTAGATCTAGGTAGATTAAAAATTTCTAATAGTTAAAGTGCCGACAATTTTGTCGGCACTTTTGTTAATGCATATGTTCTACACTCAATACGTACATGAAACAAAGTAGTATAT
This sequence comes from uncultured Chitinophagaceae bacterium, assembly GCA_937919945.1. Classification (GTDB taxonomy): domain Bacteria; phylum Bacteroidota; class Bacteroidia; order Chitinophagales; family Chitinophagaceae; genus Polluticoccus. The sequence continues at coordinate 10,633 of CALESY010000016.1, forward strand.
ATGAACTATAAAGATTAACTTTGCATAAATTTTTTTAGAATTGTCCGAAATTAAGAAATTAGAAATTGTCCGATTTGCGCCAAAAGATGCTGAAGGTTTCTATGATACACTCAAAAAGAGAGTCGATGCCTACTTTACAGAAAACAAGTTAGATCCCCACGGCGATGCTTCTATGAAGCTAAAAACATTTGCCATGGTATCCATGTATTTGGTTCCATACTTAGTAATGGTATCCGGAGCTATAACAAATTTGTGGCTATTTTACGGTCTTTGGTTTTTGATGGGTATTGGGATGGTTGGTATCGGCTGTTCTGTAATGCATGATAGCAACCACGGATCTTACAGTGATAATAAAACACTTAATAAATATTTAGGTAAAATCATTGCATTAGTAGGTGGCTATGAAGTGACTTGGAAGATACAGCATAATATTTTGCATCATACATATACAAATATTGAAGGATTGGATGACGATATTAATGCTGGTGTATTTCTGCGTTTTTCACCTCATAGCAAGCGCTATTCATTTCACAAATATCAGCATATTTATGCTTGGTTTTTATATGGTTTGTTGACTTTACAGTGGGCTACTATCAAAGATTTCCGTCAAGTCTATGATTATCATAAAAAAGACCTGTTGAAAAAAGAGAAATTGACACTTGGACAAGCAATGCTGCAGTTGTCTCTATATAAAATATTTTATTATTTGTATATGTTTGTCATACCCATATTCGTAATGGGTATTGCATGGCAACATGTTCTGGTTGGCTTTTTAATCATGCATTTTGTAGCAGGGGTGTTATTGTCCGCCATATTTCAGTTAGCACACGTAATGGAAGAATGTGAATTCCCAGCGCCAACTGATGATCGTAAGATGGAGAACAGTTGGGCTGTACACCAAATATTGAATACGGCTAATTTTTCTCCTACAAGCCCATTGATGAATTGGTTTGTCGGTGGGTTAAACAGGCAGATTGAACATCACTTATTCCCACATATTTGTCATGTACACTACAAGAATATAGCTAAATATGTGCGCCAGACTGCGAAAGAATATGGTTTGCCTTATCAAGAACAACGCACTTTTGTACATGCTCTGATAGAGCATGGTAAAATGTTACGGAAATTAGGAAGAGATTAAATTAACGATTCAGCACTTTGATAATAGTACATTAATATTATCTT
>CALESY010000017.1 GCA_937919945.1 uncultured Chitinophagaceae bacterium
AAAGCCAATACATCTTCCCTAAAAAATGTAACGGTAACAGAAAAACAAAAACGTGTGGAGCAGATGGGCGATACTACCCAATTCAACGCGAATGCTTATAAAACCAACCCCGATGCCAATACAGACGACCTGCTGCAAAAAATGCCAGGTGTAACCACAGAACAAGGAAAACTGAAAGTAAACGGTGAAGAAGTAAAACAGGTATTGGTAGATGGCAAACCTTTTTTTGGCGATGACCCTGCTGCTGCCATTAAAAACCTGCCTGCCGAAGTGGTAGATAAAATACAGGTGTTTGACAGGCTGAGTGAACAGGCACAGTTTACAGGCTTTGACGATGGCAACGCGCAAAAGACCATTAACATCATAACACGCAGTGGCAAGAATAACGGGCAGTTTGGCAAAGTATATGCCGGCTATGGTACAGACGGGCGATACACGGCTGGTGGCAATGTCAACCTTTTTAAAAGCAACAGGCGTATATCAATACTTGCATTATCTAACAACATTAACGAGCAAAACTTTTCTACCGAAGACCTTGTAGGCGCATTGGGTAGCAGCGGCGGGCAAGGGCGTGGTGGTTTTCAACGCCCTGCTGGTATGCGTGGAGGTGGTAATCGTGGTGGTGGTATGGGTAGTAGTAATGACATGAGCAATTTTTTGGTAAACCAGCAAGGTGGTATAACGGGCACACACGCATTGGGGCTGAACTATAGCGACAATTGGGGTAAGAAGATAAAAGTTAGTGGTAGTTATTTTTTCAACGCTACAGACAATGTAAACACTACTACCATAAGCCGTACCTACCTGACGGCGCAGGATAATAGCCTTGTATATAACGAAACATCTGCTGCCGACAATAAGAACCAGAACCACAGATTTAATTTACGTGTGGAGTATGATATAGATTCATCTAACAGTATAGTGCTGACACCGCGTGTAAGCCTGCAACTGAATGATAATACCAACACGCTTGCAGGTGCTAATACCCTGCCAACAGGTTTGTCTTTTGGTAACACTAATACTACTACAACAGCGGATAATAAAGCACTTAACTTTGGTAATAACGTGCTATACCGACACAAGTTTGTCAAACGTGGACGTACCATATCTTTCAACATCAACACACAAATAAACAACCGAGATGGCGATGGCACTAACTATGCCAACTACCGCCTGCCAGCAGATACTACCCTGCTCGACCAGCAATATACCCTTACCACACGTGGGTATACCATTGCACCATCGCTCAACTATACAGAACCGTTGGGTAAGAACGGACAACTGCAAGCCAACTATTCGCCCAGCTACACAAAAAACGAGACAGATAAACAAACCAATAATCTGAATATTACTGCCAATACCTATACCGACTTTGATACATTGCTGAGTAACACCTACGACAACATCAGCATACGCCACCGTGGCGGGCTTGCATATAGATACAACGATAAGAAGCAGACCATCAATATAGGTGCAGATGCTCAATACACTACGTTGGATGGTACACAGTATTTTCCTACGGCTTTCAGTACCAATAAGCAGTTTACCAATATACTACCCAATGCTATGTACAACTACCGTTTTAACACCAGCACCAACCTGCGCCTCATGTACCGTACCAATACAGATATACCCAGCATCAGCCAATTGCAAAACGTGGTGGACATCAGCAACCCATTGCTATTGAAAACAGGTAACCCCAACCTGCAACAATCTTACAATCACAGATTGGTAACACGCTTTGGTGGTGTGAACCCTAAATCAGCTACGAGCTTTTTTGTATTTATTACGGGCAGTGCCACCAGCAAATATATAGGTAACGCCACTTTTATACCACGTACCGATACGGTGATAAACAACTTCAGCGTAGCACGTGGAAGCCAAATATCACTGCCCGTAAACCTCGATGGTTATTATGAGGGCAGAACATTTGCTACATATGGCTTGCCAGTTGGTTTTATTAAAAGCAATGTAAACTTCAATGCAGGGTTTAGTTATGTACGCACACCAGCTATCATCAACAATCAACTGAACTATAATAACAACTATGGCATAACGGGTGGTGTAACCATCGGCAGCAATATCAGCGAGAACCTTGACTTTACTGTGGGCTATACAGGTAGCTACAACAAGGGCATCAATACCTTGCAAACACAAACCGACAACAGCTACTACAACCAAACTACTACACTACGCTTGAACTGGCTGCCGTGGAAACGGGTGGTGCTGAATACCAATGTAACGCACACATTATACACAGGGCTTGGTGCAGGCTTTAACCAAAACTTTGTATTGTGGAATGCTGGTGCAGGTTATAAGTTCCTGAAAGACCGTTCGCTGGATGTTAGGCTCACCGCATTCGACCTGCTGAACCAAAATACAGCCGTTACCCGCAATATTACAGATACCTATATTGAAGACAGTAATACTAATGTATTGACCCAATACTTTATGCTGAACGTTACCTATACGTTGAGGAAATTTAGAGGGTAAAGCAGAAAAGAAAGCTAAGTACAAATACTCGATACCCACCCATTGTGGATTACCCAAAGTTTGGCACGATATTTATTGCATACACATTAGGACTAAATACTGACAGGAACATGGAATACAGTATAAACACACATAGCACAGACGATGCAGAAGACCTATTTATAGTAGCTAAAGAGCGTTTGCTGGACGTAAGCGATTGGCGGGATGGCTATACATACACACTTACAGACGGGCATAAACGCAAAGCGCACCGCAATGCACATAGCGGCGATTTCATAAAAACAGATAATGATACATGGGTGTATATCAATAAAATACAGTACGATGACTATCCGGATATAGGAGGAGAAAGCATTACCATGTTTATGAATACTGAAAGCGACACAGAAAGTATGCATACCATTGCAATCAACCGTGTAGGCAAGGTGCTGACGGTACAAGGCTTTAATCTGTCTTTTTACAAAGATGCGGCTACCTTCCTCAAAAGACTCATTGCTACAGAGGAATATGCTATTGCATCCTGATTATCTGCAAATACTATTGTGCAATCAGCTTTTACCATAGCTGTGTATTTTATTTATCAGCCAAATAAACGGAACTTTGCCGCTACAATTGGCTGATTTTTTATTATGACTAAGAAAGAACGGATAGTACTGATACTGCTTGCCCTCATCAACTTTACCCATATTCTAGATTTTATGATAATGATGCCATTAGGAAACTTCCTGATGCCGCATTTCAATATATCTGCACAGGCATTCTCTGTAGTAGTAGCTGCATACACATTCAGTGCGGGTACAGTAGGCTTTACGGCTGCTTTCTTTGTTGACAGGTTTGATAGGAAAAAGGTATTACTCTTTGGTTATACAGGCTTCTTGGTAGGTACGCTTGCTTGCGCACTAGCCCCTACTTATGGCTTGCTATTGGCAGCACGCATACTGGCAGGTGGTTTTGGCGGGTTGATTGGTGCTCAGGTATTATCTATCGTTGCCGACCTTATACCTTATGAGCGCAGGGCATCGGCTATGGGTATCATCATGGCGGCATTCTCTATGGCATCTGTAGTAGGTGTACCACTCGCGCTGTATCTGGCAGGGCATATCAACTGGCATGCACCTTTTGTTTTTGTAGTATCTATGGGTGCAGTATTAATACCGCTATTGCTGCGTTACATACCCAAAATGGACGGACACCTGACAGCTGCCAACAAAGAACGCCCGAACCCCATAGCGATGATAAAGAACATAGGCACAAACCGCAATCAGTTACTGGCACTATCGCTTACATCTACCATGATGATGGGACACTTTCTTATCATCCCGTTCCTCAATCCGTTTATGGAATTTAATATGGGTTTCAGTGCCAAGACAGAAACACCGATGGTGTATTTTGTGGGGGGCTTGCTGACGCTGTTTACCTCACCACTCATCGGCAAGTTGTCTGATAAAACAGGCAAATTCAAAGTATTCAGCATCATGCTGTTGGCAGGGTTGCTGCCAGTAGTGTTCATAACCAATATGCCGCATGTACCGTTTTACTTAGTATTGTGTGTTACTGGTTTTTGGTTTGTAGTATCCAGCGGGCGGGCTATACCTGCACAGGCTATGGTAAGCAATGTAGTACCACCACAAACCCGTGGCAGCTTCATGAGTTTCGGTACATCTATACAGCAAATATTTGTAGGATTATCTTCGCTGTTTGCAGGGCTGATAGTGGTAAAGAATGATAAAACAAACATCATTGAAAACTACAACATCACCGGCTACCTGAGTATAGCCATACTGATAGGTTGCCTTGCTATTGGCTATTTCCTGAACAGAGCAATGAGTAAGGCGTAGTCCTTGCACACTTAACAAGTGCTTATTTCACCAACTTATCCAGTGTCATCTGCGCAAGCGGGTGGTAATTCATACGGTACTTAGTGTAGATGTCTTTAGCCATTTGCTGCTTGCCTGTTGTCATCATCTCTTCGTACAGTGGCTCTAAGAATTTACGACGCCCTACCCTGCTCAAAAACTTGTCTATAGCAGTGTATGCAGGTTTGTAGTCGGCAGCTACAGCCATCACATACCACTGGTCTGCTATCTCGCTATTGCCGCTGTTGGTAAAGTTGTAAGCAGCGTCCAACGCCTGCATTTGTGTTGTGCTAAGTGGTTTGGGCATCTTGCGCAAGAAGTGCAGCCACTCATTGGTACTCCACCCTGTGGTTACCATTTCTCTGGCAGGCTTGCCTTGCAGAAAAGCAGTACGCGCCTCATCTACTTTTACAAATCTTTCGGGGTTGGTACGCGGGCAGTTGGCAGGTATGCCTGCACCATATACCCATGCTTTTATGTCTATCTTATCTGCCAGTGCTTTGTCTCCATGTATCAGGTTGGCATCCAGGTAGGTAAGAAACTGCTCTGTAGTAATGGTTTTGAAAGCGTGTTCATCAAAATACTTTTTCAGGAAAGCATCCATCTTTTCGCGCCCTACATTTATCTCTATTAGTTTCAGCAATGCAGCCCCTTTCTCGTAGGCTATATCTGTCAGCCCGTCATCCGGGTCGCGGCCAGTCAGGTCCAGCTTCAGGTGCGTGTCTTTACTTTCTTTACCGAGGTCTGCTACAGTTTTCTCAAGGTCTTGATAACCGAGTTCCCACAGCATGTCTGCATAGCTCTTATCCGTCATGCTCTCTGTAAGCCTGCGCTCGAAGTACACGGTAAAACCCTCGTTCAGCCAAAAGTCGTTCCATGTAGCATTGGTAACAAGGTTGCCGCTCCAGTTGTGTGCCAGCTCGTGTGCTATCAGGTTCATCAGCGATCTGTCTCCCGCAATGATGGTTGGTGTACAGAAAGTAAGCTTCGGATTTTCCATACCACCTATGGGGAAGCCCGGTGGCAGTACAAGCGCATCGTACCTACCCCACCTGTAGGGGCCGTATAGTTTCTCTGCCATCTGCACCATCTTGCCTACTTCTTCAAACTCGTATCGTGCTTTGTCTATCATAGCAGGCTCTGCATATACACCCGTACGTTCGTCTATCGCTTTGAAGGTAATATCGCCAACAGCCAGTGCCATCAGGTAGGCAGGCACAGGCACATTCATCTTAAAGTTATATACACCGCTATCATTCTTCTGTTGCGGGTTTTCTGCACTCATCAGCGCCATCAGTCCTTTAGGTACTGTTACCCTTGCGCTGTATGTATAGCGTATGCCGGGGCCATCTGCACATGGTATCCAAGAGCGTGCGTAGATAGACTCTGATTGTGTGTATAAGAACGGATGTTGTTTGCCGTTGGTTTGTTGCGGTTCAAGCCATTGCAAGGCACGCGGATTATCGCCCGTGTTGTAGTATATAACAACTTGCTTACTTTCTTTAGCTATCGGTATCTGCAATGCGCTGCCAATATGCTCTACGGGTTGCCCTATGGCATAGTCGGCATGTTTACCATCAACCAGTACGCTATCTATATTCAGTTGGTAGTTGTCTAATATTAGTTTGTCTTGTGCCTGTGCGTTATCAATATCCCAAGTAGCGCTGCCTTTTATTTTTCTTGTATCAAAGTCAACGGCTATATCAAGATGCAGGTGTTTTAGTTTTACCTTGTCTGCATTGCATTGCGTATGCTTGTCAATGGTGTTGGTATCAACAGCCTGTGTAGTATCTTTTGTTGTATTATTGTTGCAGGATGCAAAGATACCTGCCAGTGCCATGAGCGCGAAAAACTTCTTCATGTATTAATGTGTAAAAAACTCTTTTATAATAAATTATGCAGCATCTTCCGCCATCTTCAGTTGTTTCCAGCTGGTGTTGATGTAGCTGTCCCAGAGTGTCCATAGCATAGCTACAGATAATAATGTGAGCAATATTTTCAGCCACATAAAATACAGGAAATAATGCGCAGCACCCATACAACCCATAAACAACATGGCTGCTATTACCTTAATAATAGCCATACCCGCTTTTGTTTTCATCTGCTCGGGCATAGAAAATGGCAGATGCCTGTTGCCAAAATACATGAGCACCAATACATATACGGTAACGTTAGTGGTAGCGAGTATTATATCTATAACAGCACCTATGCCCCATACGTACAATACAAAAGCCGATACAACTATTACAAATGGCAAATAATATTTCACCCACATAGCTTTGAATGCACCACCCATAACATACCCCGGCTTTTCCATAGGCGATGAGTAGTATATCCAAGATGCCTTGTATTGTTCTGTGATGTTTATGTTCGTCACTGTATTCAGCAATACAAATGAGGTCATATACAACAGCAACAAGTGCGATTTAGAATCGGCCATACGTTCTAATACTTCATTAAAAGGTACATTGCCACTTAAAAAGATATAGAAGAAATAAACGAACACATAGGCAAAGCCCGGGTACACCTTCAGCTTAAAGCTACGGCTACGGGCTGTTTGCAGCCATGCTAATGAAAAGCCTGCTTTGGATGCTGCCGTACGGTTAAATACACTGCCGAGTGTCAGGTACAGTTTACTGCTCTTTACTTTCTTAGCATTCTTCTTTGGTGCTTCTACCTCTACTCCATCTATCGCACTTATTTTGCGTATAAAGCTGGGTGCAAAGAATTTCACCGTTACCCATAACATGATGAATGGTGTGAATATGGCCAATATGCTCAGCCATCCTGTACCTTGTAGTTTAGCAGCTGATGGCTCTACCCAATACCAACAAGCAGCCAGCCAATATGTAGGTGTGTATTTTATCCATTCTACCGTACGAATGTCAAACTGCTCAAAGATGTTGCTTTCCGACAGGCGGGGCATGAAATAGAATGTGGTGAACAGAATAATGGAAAATACTATCTGGAAATAGCTGATGATGTCTTTAAACTTTTCGGGCTTCGATAACCTGAGCAATAGCATATAACAACCCATCACCAAAAACAGGCAAATGAATGTAAGCAGCAACATGGGTACAGGAAACCACAAAGCACCTTTCCATCCATGCAGCACACCCCACATTATCCATGGTATTACAGACATGGGAAATACACTACGGAAGAAATAGATGAATATGTGCAATGCCCTCGACAAAAATATTGTTTTGTCGTTTACAGGTTTGGGAAAGATGATGAGTTTATCGCGCGTATCTATCAGCACGTTTGAGAAATCACTTATCAGCCCGAAAGTGAGCATAACCGTCAGCATGGTAAAAAAACTGAACAAGCCCATGTATGGCTCACTCTCAAACATGATGAGCGGGAAGATATACATAATACCTACAAACAGACCGATGATGAAAGTAAGTGTAGAGGCGTAGTTGCTTTTTTTCTTCTTGGCATTGTTTTGTGGCCGCCCCATTGTCAGGGGTTTCCTATCATCCATTTTCAGCTTTACGCTTAGTATGGCTTTCAGTTGCGTTACATCAGCACCCAATCGTTTCCACAATCCTTTGGGCAACATGATGAGATACAGCAGTATTTTATTCATATCGCTTACAGTTGTTCGAGGGTGTTATTATTTGTCATGGCCGATGCAAGGCTGCCGGCTCTTTCTATCAGGTTGTCTGCCATTGTCAGTTTAGAGAATATCTGCTCCAGGCTTTGTCCGCTATCCCCACGCAGTTGGTCAAACGTTCCATTGGCAAGTATCGTACCCTTGTCTATCAGAACAATAGTATCAGATACTTTTTCTACCACGTCCATCATATGAGAGCAGTAGAAGATGGTTTTGCCTTCCTGCTTCAGGCGTTGTAGCAGCTCCTTTACCAATATCACTGCATTGGCATCCAAACCAGAGAGGGGTTCGTCTAATATTACAATAGAAGGATTGTGCAACAAGCCCGATGCTAACAATACTTTCTGGCGCATACCTTTTGAGAAGCTATCCATACGCTGGTCTATATTATCACTCAGCCCGAAAGAGTCGAGCATCTTTACCATACGTTCTTCTATCAAGTTGGCTTCCATACCGTATAGTGTACCTGTAAAGTGCAGGTATTCACGCGGTGTAAGCAAGTCGTACAGCTCTGCCAATTCAGGTACATAACCTATCATGCGTTTAATATCCATGAGGTTTTCGCGCAAGTCTTTTCCTGCTACCTGTACTTGGCCTGTATAATCTTGTATTACACCAGTCAGCACTTTTACAGTGGTAGATTTACCGGCACCGTTTGGGCCTATATAGCCTATAACCTGCCCGGGATACACCTCCAGATTTATGTTGTTCAGTACTGTCTTTTCGCCGTATTGCTTGCAGAGGTTTGTAATAGATATAATTGGTTGCATAATGGTTGTAAAAATAAAATTCCCCTACAGATAAATGCCAGTAAGGGGAATAATTAATGTAAAATAACCTGTATGGGGTGATTTATGCTTTTAACAGTTTGAATGCGTGAGACCACTGATTGTTTAAAAAGCCCGGTATGCACCAAAGCATACACAAGGGCTCAATAGCCCTGCCGGCAGTAGCTTTGCCCATATCTTCCACTTCCCAGCCAAACTTATCAAGTATATCGCTCACCTCTTTTTTCGCAGCATTATTATTACCACAGATGAACATAGATGGCTTGCCTTCTTTAAAAGACGGATTGATCATAAAGCCACTGCCTACACTATTGAAAGCTTTTACAAAATGCACCTCCGGAAAACGAGCCTGTAATATTTCAATCAACGACTCGTCTGTTGTAAAAAACTTCAACACACCATCTTGCGGTGGTTCTGCAGCAATGGGGTTGGTGGGGTCTATCACTGTTTTGTGCATAAAGTGTTGTGGCCCTGCTGTGTCAATAACATCTGCCGCTACCCTGCCACCTACTGCCAGTATCAATATCTCACCAAACCTGGCAGCATCTTCAAAACTGCCTACACTTGCCTTTTCACCTGCTTGAGCTTTCCAATCGCTCAATTTGGCAGTATCTCTCGTACCCAGCATTACCTCATGTCCATATTTTATAAAGCCAGCCCCTAACGCCTTAGCTACTGCTCCAGATCCTAATATGCCTATTTTTTTCATTTTTTTGGTTTTAAAAGCAAATTACTTGGAAATACTTTTATTGAGTATCTGCGCGATATTATATTTAACAATAGCCTAATAAATAAAGAGAAAAAACATATAAACCAAACATGAATATTAAAAAACCTTAAATATTCAACTATTTTTCTACAAGTACCCAACACAGTTTAGCGAAACTGTGTCTCTATATTTTGAAAGTCCGTTAAATGACTTATTTTTAACTTGACTGTATTACCACTAACAAATAAATTTTAACAGTTATATGAATTTTCGTTACAAAGTCTTACTAATCGTATTGGTACTGGCATCGTTTGGAAAAATATCCAAAGCCGACCACTTTGCAGCAGGCGACATTTGGATTAACTACATCGGTCAGGGACTTGATGGATGTACAGGTACTACTGAATATAAATACGAAATATTCTTTGACCAGTATAAAGCATGTGACGTTATCAACTTCGCGACACTTTTTCCCGGTGTTACTATTAGCTACCGAAGCCAGAATGCTGTTAATCAAGGCTTACCTGGTGCTACGGGAGGTGTCACATTGTCTTTAGTGTCTATAGATACATTAGATCAACTCTGTGATACTTTTAAAAGATTAAACTCGTGTTACACTCCAGCAACCACTCAACCAATTGGATTTGAAAGAGTGCGTTCATCAGCTATATTTACTTTACCATACGCACAACCAGACTGGACTTTCTGGTTTTGGAGTTGCTGTACTTCAAATAACCTCAACAATGTACCATGGTACCAACCATTTTATATTGAATGTATGTTAAATAACGTGGTAAAATATAATAACAGTACCCCACGATTTACTACAGAACCACTACCTTATTTATGTAATAACCAACCATCTGTATTCCTTAACGGACCTGCAGACCCCAATAATGACTCAACTCGTACGTATAACATCGTACACTATACACACATGAATCCTACCGCAGCACCTACTTGGCTTGCATTTACTCCTCCATACTCGCTTGCTGACCCAATCGGCTCTGCTGCTTCAAATCCTTGGAGAATGGACTCATTAACTGGTGCGGCATACTTCACACCAACAAATGCCGGTCGTTATACTTTCGACTTTCAATGCGATGAATACGACCCCAAATCAAAAGTATTGACAGGCTATATTCGTCGTACATGCGAAGTAAATGTACTAAACTGTACATATCCACCACCATCCATTGACACAACACCACTTACAATTACAGGTGCGTATTTACAAGCAGATAAGAAACGTATTCTAGCTTGCCCCGGAAGCAACATTAATTTTACAATCAATGGTAGAGCAGTTAGTGCTGCCAGTGAAGTATATCTGAGCACCTCTAATACTAATATCCCCAGCCCATTTACTTTCACCGTAACTGGCCAAGGAACTAACGCACCAAGCGGTGTTTTTTCATGGACTCCAAGCAATACTGAATTGGGCGATTTTACAATTACCATCGTATCAAAAGACTCTACTTGTAATAGTACAGGTACGTTAATTGTACAAAAGAACTTTATTGTTGTCAAGATAAGGGTTACACCAGGTCTTGATGCTGGTAAAGACGTACCAATATGTTTTATAGAACCTAAACCACGCCAATTATTTGTTCGTGGCACTGAAGACTTAACTTCTTTCAAATGGACGGACATTAGTGGTGGTCCTGCAAAAGACTTATCTGCAGATAATATTAATAACCCCTTGGCAACGCCAAAAGGCACTACCTCTTACATCGTTTCTTCGCCCGAGCTAACAGGCAATTGTCGCTCAAGCGATACTGTTACAGTGTTTACAGATACATCGAACAAAGTAGATATCTTCCCTCAACAAACTCCGTTTGTAATGTGTAGGCCTGATTACTTACAGCTTGATTTATTGTTAACTGGCAGCGGCCCTCGTAATAACTTACCTTGCGGACCTACCACGCAGGTGCTACCAACTACAATGGACTCTGTAGACATCTATGGTTCTTCCATTTTTGGTAGTGGTTTCTCTTACGATACTGCCGGTTTAAATACTTCAGTTTTTTATACTTATAATAACAGAAGTACTAAACATCAGTTTTTAATCCGCAATACAGAACTACGTGAATATGGTATCGAATCTGTAACTCTTCGTGGTTTATCATTTGAAACATCGAAAGCAAGTCTACCTGCCAACTTCGAATTTTCGAACTTTACCATCTCTTTAAAGTGTGTTGATTCATCCATGAAACAACTACCATCAAATAGATTTGAAACGGGCTTGATACCAGTATATATAGCAACAGGGCCAACTTATTTCCCAGATGGTGCTCACAAATTCACGTTCGACACACCGTATGATATAGATACTACTAAGAATTTGATAATTGAGTTCTGTTATAGAAACAATCCAACATTCACATCTGACCCATGTTCAACCTTAGTAGGCAACCCCCCTATATTAAAATATATGCCAACTACTTACGTATCAGGGCTTGAATTAAAAGCTATAAATAATACTGTACAGTCTGTATGTGACATTACTTCTGATCCTAATATCAAACCTAAGACCGCACGTCCGGTATTTAAATTCTTCTATAATAACGCTCCAGGCTTACCTTTCAATTTCAAATGGAGACCTGGTCAGTATTTATCAGACTCTACTAGTAAGCAGCCACTGTCTTATGTGTCAAAATCTACACGCTATACTATACAAACATTTGGTAAAAGCGGCTGTCTGATTGAAGATACGATGGACATAGTAGTACCTGAGCATGATTTCTATGTGTTGCCAAAAGATACATCTATCTGCTTTGGAGA
>CALESY010000018.1 GCA_937919945.1 uncultured Chitinophagaceae bacterium
ACCAGGTGTAAAACTGGATACGGTTTTTGAGGCGCGTATAATGCCGGAAAATGACAAACAGTTTACACGTTCAGGTAACAAGGCTATTGCGAATGTACATTACAGTGGAAGTAGTTACGAAAACCCACAAAGTACAAACCAAATAAGCCAAAATGAAACAATTACCGTATCTGTTTACTTGCAATTCAGGGAACTGAGGGGTAATAATGGTGGAATGAATTTGATGCAGCATGTAAAACTTTGCTTATTAGGTTTTAGGCCCACAAATGCAAGAACCAGGATGTACATAAGCGAAGAAGGAGATTGGACTAGAGGAAATGAAGATGAAGGGATGCAAAAGTTTATTGATTTCAAGTTTACGACTATTACGCAGCAGTTAGACGATGCACCACCACCATTAGGAACATTAAACGGTACACAAGCAAATCCAGCTGTAACAACAACACCAGTAACACAATAACATGGCAAAGGTAAAAACAGAAGAAACGCCGGCAGTAGAAACACCAAAGGTTTCAAAATACAACTATGTAGGCGGCGTAAGTAGTACAATAGAGGTGGAAGGCAAAGAAATACGCCTATACAATGGTGCTGAAATTGAACTGCCTGATAACCATACTAAAACAGCTGAGTTATTGCACCTGCAGCTAATTGTACCGGTTGAACAACCTGAAACTGAAAACAAAGAAAAATAATAATTACTAACAAATAATACTATATACAATGTCATTTTTGCACGGTGTAGAAACAATAACAGCAGCTAGTAAAAACGGTACAATCAATACCGTAAAAACTGCAGTAGCTTTTTTGGTTGGAATATCGCCAGTAGGCCCAACCCAAACACTTACTTTGTGCAATAACGAAAAGGATGATGCACAATTTGGTGCAGCAACACCGGCAAATGATATTGCATTTGCATTGAAGATCATGCGTACCGTGGCAGCAAGCCAAAAAAATAAAGGTGGAAGTTTCCCGGTAATTGTTGTAAACGTTTTTGATGCAACAAACCATACCGCAAACCTTTCAAGCGCTTCAGGTACAGTTACTAACAAAAAAATAGCGCTCAGGAAACATCTATACGGCACTATCACAGTAACAAAAGCTAGTGATAGTTCTGTTGTATCCACAAGTAAATACACTATTGACGAGTGGGGCAACTTCACAGACATCACAGCAACCGGTGAATTGGAAGGTTTAGTATTAAACTTCGCCGGTAAATATGTGATACCTGCCGTAGCTGCAGATATTGTAGGAACGGTAAACGGTAGCAATGTGCGTACCGGTATGAAATTGCACGCGCTATGCTATAATACGTTTGGCTTTACTCCAAAATTAATACTAGCACCAAAATACAGCACTCTTAGTAGTGTTGTAGCTGAGGGACGCAGTATAGCAGATGCAAACCGTGGCCGCTGGTTACATGATAACGCAAGCGGCGACAGTGTAACAACAGCAATTTCACAGCGCGGCCCTTCAGGTACTATTGGCTGGAACACAAGCCATAAACGTACTGATTTGCTTTACCCATACCTGAAAATAAATAATGCGTATGAAGCGAAGGCATACAACGTAAGTGAATACTATGTTGCGTTTCCATACAGTGCATTTATGGCCGGTGCTTATGCCAAAAATGACAATGACGATCAGCGCGGTTATTGGTCTAGCCCTAGCAACATGGAACTTAACGGTGTTGTAAACGCTGAAACTGTTATTGGTACATCATGGACCGATAGCAATGCAGAAAACCAACAACTGAACGCTGCAGGTATTATATCATACCTAAACAGTTTTGGTACCGGTTTCCGTACATGGGGTAACAGAAGCGCGGTTTATCCAACAACAAGCGGTGCAGAAAGTTTTATCAACGTGCAACGTGTAGATGATATAGTTGCTGAAAGTATGGAACTATCATGGTT
>CALESY010000019.1 GCA_937919945.1 uncultured Chitinophagaceae bacterium
ACGAACGTTTTGCCGGTGCAGAGGACACTTATTGTATTGAAGCGTTGATGCAAGACGGCAAGGCATTGCAAGCAGGCACATCGCACTTTTTAGGACAAAACTTCGCAAAAGCCTTCGATGTAAAATTTGCAGATAAGAATAATAATATAGAATACGTATGGGCAACATCGTGGGGCGTATCTACACGCCTGATAGGCGCGCTGATAATGGCACACAGCGATGATGAAGGGCTGGTGATGCCTCCTCGTATTGCCCCGTTGCAAGTAGTGATAGTACCTATATATAATAAAGATGCAGAAGCAAGGCAAAAGATAGATGACAAAGCAAATGAGCTGATTAAAGAACTACGTGCGCAAGGTATTCGTGTGAAGTATGACAATGACGATACCACACGCCCGGGATGGAAGTTTGCAGAATACGAATTGCGTGGTGTACCTGTGCGTATAGCACTCGGTGCACGCGACTTGGAAAATAACGTAGCAGAAGTAGCGAGAAGAGATGAGAAAACAAAAACATCCGTGTCACTTGACAGGTTAACTGTACATATCAGTAGCCTGCTGGAAGACATACAAAGTAATATGTACAACAAAGCGTTGGCTTTCCGTAATGAGCATATTACCAAAGTAGATAACTGGGATGATTTTGTAAAAACATTGGACGAGAAAACAGGCTTTGTATCTGCCCACTGGGATGGCACTCCTGAAACGGAAGAGAAAATAAAAGAACAAACTAAAGCTACCATCCGCTGCATACCTTTGAACAATGAGCAAGAGGCGGGAGCATGTGTGCTAACTGGCAAGCCATCTGCACAACGAGTGTTGTTTGCAAGGGCTTACTAAGACTTAACAAAATTTACTTTTTTAATAAAAGCGTACTATCGTATGCTTTTATTGTTTAAGCAATAATGATATTTTGCAGGAAAATGTAACTATGGAAAATTATACCAACTCAACCAACCAATTAGTAGTTGATGAAACCGGCAAAGCCATCTATATGGAAATGACCAGATGGACAAAGTTTCTGGCAATTATCGGATTTGTAATGCTCGGCCTGATGATACTGGCAGGATTTTTTATGGGCTCAATAATGGCTGCCGCTATGGGAGGCACAGGCCTGGCAGTGTTTGGTGGCATTGGCTTTACAGTATTTTATATGCTCATTGCTGCCATTTATTTTTATCCTATTTATGCATTGTACAAATACTCTGTACTGATAAAGCCAGCAATTGCTGGTAATAACGCCGAACTATTTAATAGAGCAATCGGTTATAAGAAAAACATGTTTGTGTATTGGGGTGTATTGATGATAATTTTAATTGCACTATATGCACTGATATTTGTATTTGCTTTTATGGGTGGTGTAATCGGTGCTATGAACAGCTAGCACAGCGCATAAATACTACACACAATTAAGGCATACCATAGGGTATGCCTTAATTGCTTTAAGAAGATATCGGATTAGTATTTAATAGCAATCACATTAAATGCAACACCGTTGGTAATGGCTGTGGCATTTTCTGTGAATATTACCCACCTACCAATACCTGAGTCATAGTACACGCCGATAGGGATGTTTAAATATATAGAGCCTGAGGCGCTGAGATTGTGCGTAACGACAAGTATCACATTCGGATCATTGTTGATGAGAGGGTTATCTATAGTTGTACCGTTTGTGGCATAAGAGTTAGTAGAGGTTTTGGTATGAATAAATGCAAACTTATTGGTACCTGCTGCACGTACGCTACCATCTATGCTTATTGCCGGAGTGGTTGTTGAACTACTTGCCACATTCAGCTTAGCAGCTGTAGTAGAGGTAACTGGACCAACGCTGACCGTTTGACTACCCAATGCCACCTGCATTACAGTAGTGCCCGATGCCAGAAAATTAAAATTATCCGCAGGGTCGCTATACTGAAGCCCCCATGTAGGATATGCAGGAGAATGTTGCACTATCATCTTATCTGCATTGGCAGTACCCGAACCATACGTCATGATAGTTGATGCCTGCTTTGACTGCAATGCGTAAGGCACATTCAGCAATTGTGTAGTACCAAAATCGGTGTAGCTTGAACCGCCTGCGGGGTCTATTTCTACTTTCAGAAATTTGTTACTGTCCAGCCAGTTGATGGTAGACAAGTTGCCTGTTGTCGCTGTAGCAGTGCCATCACCAATCTGTATATTCAGCAGACCTTGCGCGGTAGTTGTAGTCGTTCTTGTTTCTGAATACAACACTGTTGTGCTGGTAGCCGTTCCATTGATAATACTCAGCCTCATACCCACATTGGTATTTGCCAATAGCGCACCCGAAGCATTGCGCATCACTGCCTGATAATTGAACCCTTGAGGGCCTTGTGCAAATGCAGCTACTGCAAAGAATATATACACGGCTGCAAGTAATGTTGATTTGAATATTTTTTTTATAACAATATTTTTTTAAAAAGATGATTTAGATGATTTTTAATATTTAGTGAATGGGATTGTTTTAACATCGCTGCCTGTGGCGTTTACTATTTTCACGTAGTAATTGCCCGCACTGTACGCTGTTATGTATAAGTTGTGTTTGTAGTTGCCCGCACCCTGCAATGTGACAGGTTGTTGCATCAGCTTACCTGCTGCATCGTACACATACATGTTGACATTGATGTTTTCTGTTGCGTTGAGCGATAGTGTAATAACATCGCGCGACGGGTTGGGGTATAACTCATAATCTACCCGTATCTGCTGCCCTTTCACAGAGCCTGTCACCGGGTTAGCATCGGGCTGCTGAAAGCCCTGTGTGAGCAGAAAACTGCCTGATGTACCCGTGTTAATAACAAGTTCGCCTACTGTGCTGCTGACAGAACCCGCACTGTTGGACGAATGCCCGCCTGAAGAAGCCAATACCTGCCGCGACAATGATTGTGCATACAAAGATGCACCCATCATCATAAGGCAGAGGCTGAATAGTAGTTTTTTCATACACGTTCGTTTTTTTAAGATTGTAGAATATTTGTCGTTATCGCGATTAACGATGTAAAAGTAGATACCTCGTGTTTGCACGCTGTTTAAAAAAAGCGTAACTTTTGGGAGTATTTCGAGAGAACCAAGCCATACAAACAGACATTAAAGCCTTGACTATAAAGGCTTTGGACTAAGAAAGAGAAGAGGGCTGTTTTGGGCACATACCCTGCAAAAAGAGGATAATAAAAAGTGGCTACACCATCGAATAATATATGGATATTGGTGCATAGCATGACCGCACAGGAGAAACTATTCTTCAGGCGAGACTATGCAAAAGGCTATGCAGAAGCAGGTAATGAACCGCTGTATGTAAAGATGTTTGACATCATCAACAAACAGACAAGCTACGATGAAGCGAAACTGCTGAAACAACTATCGCCTGCGTTGAATGTTAAAAACATATCATACACTAAAAACTACCTTTATGAGCAACTATGTGATGCATTACTATACCTGTATAACAATGAAGATATAAACGCACGTATTTTTCAGCAATTATCGTTAGTGCGTATATTCAGAGATAAAGGATTATATAAAGCTGCGCTTAAAATATGGGAACATGCCATTAAAGAAGCGAACAAATACGAGCTGCACCCGCTGATACAATTACTGAAAGAAGAATACAGGCGGATGCAACTATATAGCAACCCCAAAGCATCGCAAAAAGAACTGATGGCCGACTACGAGGCCGATAGTATAACGGTAGAAGAATACACACAACTGCTGCAACTGCAGGACATACACTTCCACACATTGTTGCTGAGGAGGAAAACACACTTTCGCCAAACGAAGGAAGATAAAAATGCTATAGCCTCCATATTGCAACACCCTTTGCTGCAGAAGGAAGGAGAGAACGCTAACTCTTTCTGGTATAAACACTACTACCGCATGAGCATGGCAACATTGCAGTATCTTCAAAACAAACCCGATGCGTATCGATATGCCTATGCCAATGTACACGCCTGGCAAAGTAATGAACACTTTGTAGCATACGATTGTGAAAACTATATGGAAGTGCTGTATATTTTTTACTACACTGCCATCCTTGCCAAAGATTATCAACACATCATAGACGTGATGCAGCACAGTGCCAACAAACTGATACGCGGCGCGGCACATAAGGCCTATTTTGAAACCATCCGACATCTGGCACTGAACAGGGTATACAATAAACTGGCTGACTATGAGAAGGTGGCGGTACTTACAAAGGTGATGAAAGACCATATAGCAGGCTGGGAACAATACATCAATACAGACCTGCAGCGAACACTACGTCTATCTCTGGGCATCAGTTGTTTTGTGCTACAGGATTATGAAAATGCATTTTACTACGTAAAGAATGCCACACTCTTATTTAATGACGATACCCGCCTTGAACATTATTCATTTGCCCACCTGTTTTTGTTGCTGATATGCTTTGAGCAGAAAGACGATTATATGTTCGATTTGCAATACAAAAACACCTATTCGTACTTTTATCGTCATGAAAAACCATTACCTTTTGAAAAAGCTATTTTGCAAACATTGCATAAAACATATCATACTAAGAGCTTCAGAGATTTGCAGGCAAACTTTAAAGAACTGCAAGACAGCCTTGCTATTACGGCTACTGACCCAGTACAGCAGATTGTGTTCAGTATGTTTAACGTACCCGTGTGGATAGACAGCAAACTGTACCGTATTGCCTATAAAGACTGGGTGAAAAAGAAAGTGGAAACAGAGCTGACGCAAGAGAAGTCAACAGGGTAGTAATTTCTAACTAATAAATAACTGAATGCAGACATTATCAAACAAGTTAACAACCATCTTTTTATTTTCTTTTTCGTTTACAGTAAAAGCACAATCTATAGTACGTGGTCCTTATCTACAATCTGGCAATAAAACAGAAGTGACAATACGATGGCGGACAGATATTCCTACTGATTCGAAAGTTCAGATAGGTACTATTCCCGGCAATTACACTGTAAACATTACAGACAACAGCGTTGCAACAGAACACATTATTAAAGTAACTAGCCTGAATGCAAATACAAAATACTATTACACTATTGGCACAACTACATCTACCTTACAAGGCAATACAGACAATTTCTTTGTAACATCGCCTACAAGCAGCAGTAAAAGAAAAATAACTGCTGCCGTGTTTGGCGACTGTGGCCGCAATGACAACAACTATCAGAGTAATACACTTACCAGATATCAATCATACTTGCAAAACAATGGAATGCAGGCCGCCGACCTGATGTTGCTATTAGGCGACAATGCATATCCAAATGGTACAGATGCAGAATATACTACCGGCTTTTTCGCACCTTATCAAAACAGCATTCTTAAGAATCATATTTTATTTCCTGCACCAGGCAATCATGAGTATGCCAATAATGGATCAAGACAAGATGACCATAACATAGACTACTACAAGATTTTTACTGTACCAGATGGAGGACAAAGTGGTGGTGTACCATCTAATAACCCTGCCTATTATGCTTTTGATTGGGGTAATATTCATTTTTTATCGCTAGACTCCTACGGAGAAGAGGATGCAGGGACAACAAGACTATACGACACCACAGGCGCACAAGTACAGTGGATAAAAACCGACCTGGCGGCCAATACAAAAAAATGGACGATTGCCTATTGGCACCATCCGCCATACACAATGGGTAGTCATAACAGTGATACAGAGAATGATTTAGTAGCTTTTCGAGAAAAATTCATACAAATATTAGAGAGAAATGGCGTTGACCTGATACTATGCGGGCATAGTCACAACTACGAACGGTCCTACCTGCTAAAAGGATACTACGTCGATGAAAACAGTTTTAATAAAACTACCCATACTTCAGATTCGTCAAGTGGCAAATATGATGGCTCAGTAAATTCATGTCCTTACACTTATAACTCGGGCAAATACAACCATGGTACAGTTTATGTGGTAGCAGGCAGTGCAGGCGCCAGTGGTGGCGTGCAAGCCGGCTACCCGCACAATGCACTACCTTTTGCCTACAATGATGGCGGCATGTTGATACTTGAAATTGAAGACAACCGATTGGACGCAAAATTCATAAGGCAAGACGGGATTATTGCCGACAAATTCACTATCCTGAAAGATGTGAATAAGAAAGATACTTTTTACATCTCTCAAGGCAACAGTATTAACCTGCAGGCAAGCTGGCTTGGCGGATATACATGGAGCAATGCAGCAACAAATCGCGGTATTGTGGTAAGCCCTACTAACAATACTACTTTTGTTGTAAAAGACAGCACCAACAATACGTGCCTGAAAGATGAAATTACAGTACGAGTGTTTCCTGCAGCTATTGCAGCCAATAATAAAAACAGCTTACAAATATATCCGGTACCTGGTAATGATGTACTGAACATTGCCATATATGGCTATATAAATACAGATGTAACAATAAATATCTTATCGCTAAACGGGCAAACCTTACAATGTGATAAATTGAAAACAGATAATGCAGGTAATGTACGTGTCAACATATCGCAACTGCCAGCAAATCAGCAGTTATTGCTGAAAGCAAAAATGAGAGATACAGAAAAAACTGTTGTATTCTCCGTATCACACTAAATATTGAGCACAGGATTAATGAAGTGCCTGATAGAGCCATTGCCCGAACAGGTAACCACTATATGCTATCACAACTAATGCCAACACTGCCAAAATAGGATGTTTGAGTACCATTTGTTTTAATAATGTATTCTTATTAACAGTCATAGAAAATCTTTTTGTACATATAAAATTATAAAGCACATTTTTATTGCTGAGGGTGATTTGAGGGTGATATTACACAATCAAGTTTTATACCTTTGAAGCAATGGCGATACAGAAACTGTCAATAGATGATTTTCTGCAACTGGCACAGCAGCATATAGTGATAGATGTGCGTAGCCCGACTGAATATAGCCATGCTCACATACCGGGTGCATACAGCCTGCCATTGTTTACCGATGAAGAAAGAAAAGTAGTAGGCACCGCCTACAAACAGCGAAGCAGAGAAGATGCCATTAAAATAGGGCTTGACTATTATGGCCCTAAAATGCGAACAATGGTGGAACAGGCAGAATCTTGGCTACAAGATAAGAAAGACAAAACAATACTTGTACACTGCTGGCGTGGTGGCATGCGCAGCGCGGGTGTGGCTTGGTTGCTGGATTTGTATGGGTTTCGGGTATTTACTTTAGCAGGTGGCTATAAAGCATTTCGCAATAAAGTATTGGAACAGTTTGCAGTGCCTTATACATTCAATATCATTGGTGGCTATACCGGCTCTGGCAAAACGGAAGTATTGCATAAAACAGGCAAACACATTATAGACCTTGAAGCCATTGCAGGGCATCGTGGTTCTGCATTCGGAGCGATAGAAGGGGTAGAACAGCCCTCGCAAGAGATGTTTGAAAACAAATTGGCCTTAGCATTGATGCAATACGAGGACAAAAGCATCTGGCTGGAAGATGAAAGCCAACGTGTTGGCCATGTAAACATCCCACACGCAGTTTGGAAGCAGATGCGGCAGGCACAGGTATATTTTCTGGAAATACCTTTTGCAGAAAGGCTTCAATACATAGTAAAAGGTTATGGAAATAAGAATAAAGAAATGCTAATTAATGCCATCATGCGGATACAAAAAAGATTAGGGCCGCTTGAAACGAAAACAGCCATCAACCATCTTTTAGAAGATAATTACACAGAGAGCTTTGCCATATTGCTGAAATACTATGATAAACAATACAACAAAGCCTTGCAAGAACGCCACCCCGAACAAATACACAAAATAACCTGCGGCAATACCAATGCTGCCAACAACGCTATACTGATAGCGAATATGATACGACAACATGAGCCATACAACGACTGAAATACTACTGACACAATATAGCCACGGTGCGGGCTGCGGATGCAAAATAGCACCTGCCGTGCTGGAAGAGATATTGAAAGAGCAAGTTGCCCCTATCAGCAACGCGCAACTATTGGTAGGTAATGAGAGCAAAGACGATGCTGCCGTGTACGATTTGGGCAATGGTACGGCACTGATTTCTACAACCGACTTTTTTATGCCTATCGTAGATGATGCATACGACTTCGGGCGGATAGCAGCTGCCAATGCCATCAGCGATGTGTATGCCATGGGTGGTAAGCCATTAGTAGCCATTGCCATACTTGGCTGGCCAGTAGAGAAGCTGCCAACAGAAGTAGCACAACGTGTAATAGCGGGTGGCAGGGCTACTTGCGATGCGGCAGGCATACCATTAGCAGGCGGGCATAGCATAGATAGTACAGAGCCTATATTCGGGCTGGCAGTAACTGGCATAGTTCCTATTGAAAACCTGAAACGCAACAACAGGGCTCAGGCAGGTGATGTATTGTTTCTTACCAAGCCATTGGGTGTGGGCATATTATCTACCGCGCAAAAACGGGGGGTACTGAATGCTGATTTATTGCCTGTGATGATAGAACAGATGAGCAAGCTGAATACGGTTGGTGAGGCTTTGGGTAATATAAGAGGTGTACACGCTATGACGGATGTAACAGGCTTTGGCTTGTTGGGGCACCTGATAGAAATGGCAGACGGCAGTAGGTTGGGTGCAGAGGTATACTATAATAAACTACCCATACTTGACGGTGCTAAAGAATACCTCGCGCAACGCATTGTACCTGATGCTACATACCGCAATTGGAACAGCTATAGCGCACAGGTAGGTTTTGAGGCAGGTGTAGATGTAATGCAGGCTTTTAACATACTCCCCGACCCGCAAACGAATGGCGGACTACTAATAAGTGTAGCACCCGATAGTGTGGATGAAGTAATTGCATTACTAAACGCAAATGACTTGGCTGCTTTTACAGAACCGATTGGCAAGATGGTGGAGAAGAGTGAAAAGGCGGTGCGGGTGGTGAATGTGTAATACCCATATCAACTTTTTATCACTCTCCATAAATCCCCTCAATCACACCTGCATATTTCTGTTCTATCACTTTTCGTTTCAGTTTGATCGTGGGTGTCATTTCGCCGCCGTCTATTGTCCACTCGTTGGGTAGCAGTGCAAATTTCTTTATCTGCTCGGGATGGCTGAAAAGGGGGTTGAATTTATCTACCTGCTTTTGTATCAGATCAATTACTTCAGGCATTTTTACCAATGCTTCGTTACTGTCTGGGGCTGCAGGCATATCATGGTCTTTCATGTATTTGCGAATATTAAGCACAGATGGTACTATCAATGCACTTACAAACTTTCGCCCGCTGCCTATCACCATTATCTGCTCTATGAAAGGGCTTTCTTTCATTTTATTTTCTACCACTTGTGGTGCTACGTACTTGCCACCCGCTGTTTTAAATATCTCTTTCTTGCGGTCTGTAATTTTCAGGAAACGTCCCTCTACCCATTCTCCAATATCACCTGTCTTAAACCAACCATCTTTATCCAGCACCTCAGCCGTCAGTTGCGGGTTTTTATAGTAGCCCATCATCACGTTTCTGCCCTTGCAGCTTATTTCGCCATCTTCTGCCAGTTTCACTTCTACGTTTTGTATCACAGGGCCAATAGTACCCACACGACGGTCTTCGCTACGAAATTTGTTTACAGAAATAACCGGTGATGTTTCCGTGAGTCCGTAACCTTCCATGATGGTGATGTTAGCGGATGAAAACACACGTATCAAACGTTGCTGACAGGCGGCAGCACCTGTTACAATAGCCTTGACATTGCCACCCAACGCTTCTCTCCATTTTTTGAATATCAACTTGTTGGCAAGTCCTAACTGGAAACGATACCATGCACTACCGTGATTGACATTATCGTATTTAAAGCCGAGGTTTAAAGCCCAGAAGAAAAGAGCCCGTTTAACACCTTTCAACTCCATACCCTTTGCCAGTATTTTTTCATACACTTTTTCCAGCAAGCGTGGCACGGTGGTAAAAACGATGGGCTTTACTTCTTTCAGATTGTCGCCAATGGTGTCCATGCTTTCTGCATAGTAAATAGATACACCTGCATTGAGGTATATATAGCTTACCATTTTTTCAAAAATATGGTTGAGTGGCAAAAAGCTCAATGCCCTGTCGCCTTTGATGGCGAACCAAAACTCACATTCGCAATCCAGTACATTGCTCACAATATTGTCGTGGCGTAGCATTACACCTTTAGGATTGCCGGTAGTACCCGATGTGTATATGATAGTAGCTAATGTATCGCCTGTTATACGATTGACAATGCTGCTGTCTGGTTGCAGGTTTTTATTAATAAGTTCTTTCCAGTTTGTAACGCCGGCTATTTCATCGTAAGAAAATACGTGTTGCAAAGTAGGCACTTGTGCAAATGCATCTTTGAAGCGCTCATACATATCTGCATTGGCAATGAAGAGGATGCGTACCTCTGCCTCGTTCAGCACATACACCAAGTCGTGTGCACTAATGGTGGGATACAAAGGTGTAAGCACCGCGCCTGTTTGCTGTACTGCCAAGTCGGTTATAAGCCATTCGGGGCGGTTGGGCGATATGAGGGCTATTTTTTCCTGTTGTTCAGGTTCTAATACTTGATTGCGAATACCAAGCGATAACAAACCACCGCAGAGCTTGCCTGCCAGCTCCCAACATTCGCGGCATGAGTAGGTGCGATATACACCGTTTTCTTTACCGGCCAGCATAACTGCTTCGGGTTCTTCCGACACCCGTTTTGCGACAAAATCGAATAGGCGTGTTATCATACCTAAATTTACTGATTTTTTCAGGGATTAGGTATTTGTCTCTATTTTTTAGAATTTGCTTAAGATTTAGCTACTTGCATATAGAAAACAAGCCATGCGCCTGAGCATAGACCATATTGTACCCATACCGATGAAGGATAAGATAGACGAGTATAACTCTCGGGTATGGAATCAGCAACTGCAATTCAATAGCGGCGAAAAACTGTTTATACAGGCCCCATCCGGTACGGGTAAAACCACACTGGTACATTTTCTCTATGGGCTCCGAAAAGATTACGAAGGCAGCATACGTTGGGGTTCTTTTAAAATGCATGACATTGACAAAGAACAGCTATCGCAACTACGTGCAGCATCTGTAAGTGTCATTTTTCAGGATATGCGCCTTTTCCCCGAACTGACTACATGGGAAAACCTGGAAGTGAAGCGGCGACTTACCAATACGGTGAGCGAATATGATGCAGAAAAATGGATGGACAAACTTGGCATCAAACATAAAATGGATAGCCCTGCCAGTAAACTATCGTACGGCGAACAACAGCGTGTTGCCATAGTGCGTGCCATGCTGCAACCATTTGAATGGCTGGTAATGGATGAACCCTTCAGCCACCTGGACCATGCCAACAGACAACGCGCCATATCCCTCATCAACGAAGTGACAGAAATGAACAAAGCGGGCATATTGCTTGCCGACCTGGATGATAACGATTACTTCACCTATACCCGCAAACTGCTGTTATGAAACCGCTAAAGCAATCGAAACTTGTGAGCAAACTATTGCTGCGCCATCGCAGCAATAACAGACTGTGGTTATCATTAGTAGCACTGTTTGCAGGCACTACCCTATTGCTGATAGCCGTAATGATATGGTGGAACTTCAGCCTGATACTGAATGGCAGTGCCAATAATGACAGCCTCGGAAGTACATTCCTTACCATAGGTAAAAATGTAACCAACGAGATGATGGGTAAGAAAAATGCTACACTGTTTTCACCGAGAGAAATTGAAGCGGTAAGTGCCGCTCCGCAAGTAGAAGATGTTGGGGTATTGATAGCCAATAAATTTCCTGTATATGCATCGCTGAGCATAGCGCAGGGATTTGCAACAGATATGTTTCTGGAAGCAGTACCCGAAAGATTTATGGATAATAAGCCATTCGGGTGGGTATGGGAGCCGGGTAATACGCAAATACCCATCATCCTGTCGTCCGATTTTCTGAATATGTACAACTACGGCTTTGCCCCCAGCCAAAACCTGCCTCAACTATCGCAATCTACCATACAGGCTTTAGCGTTCGATCTTACCATCGGGCGTGGGATATATGTAGAACACTATACAGGGCGTGTAGTAGGCTTTAGCGACCGTATCAGCTCGGTGCTTGTGCCCCAATCATTTATAGAATACGGCAATAAGACATTTGCCCCTACAACACCCATCGCGCCATCGCGCCTGATAGTAAAAGTAAAAGACCCAAGCGACAAACGCTTTGCCGACTTCCTGAAAAAGAACGACTACACAACCAACAGCGAACAACTACGCTGGAACAAAATGCGTAGCGTAATAGAAGCCGTAGCATCGGGTACAGGCTTGCTGGCTATGCTACTGATGGGCATGGGCACATTGGTATTTATCCTGTTTATCGAGTTGACAATAGCCAAAGCAAAGCAATCTTTGTCTTTACTATTGCTGATGGGTTATAGCCCTCGCTATCTGGCTATGTTTATGCTCAGGCGGTTTGTGCCACTGATATTCATATCGCTTGGCACGGCAGCTATTATAGCGATAGCATTGCAGGGAATAATGGCCAAAAAACTAACGGCTATGAACCTGACCCTACCTGACTTACCGGGTATTTGGGTATGGGCTGCGTTAGTTATTAGCACAGCAGCTTTGCTGACTTTTGTAAGCAGGGCGATTTTCAATTCGCTGAAAGGCAATGATTGATTACAATACTTTTTCCTCCTTACTATACAAATACCACATCAAAAAGATAACGGCGTATATGGCTAACTTGAACGCATAGTGATGTGCAAAATCGATGAGTGGTGCATTGATGTGATTCATATATGCCAAGCCTGCACATCGAAACACATTAAGCACGTAGATGAGCAGTGTGCCACCTAATATATATTTCAGCTTTGATTTGATGCCGCCATTGATTGCTAAAAGGAAACCAATAAACAGCACCATCAGCTCCAGCCCGTTGCACTGGTCTGCCACACCTACGGTGAATTTGTTGTTGATATACACCCATTGTCCTTTACTCATGGTGTTTAAACCAAGCAGATTGAGTAAGTAAACGGTACTGTCAATTACAATATGTGTAAGCTGCTTATCGGGAAAGCGCAAAGGCTTTAACAGTAAATGATATACCGCAAGCCAGCCTGAAAGCATAATACCGGCTCTCAGCAAAAACTGCCTAACACTTGCAGGCAGCTCGCGATATAATCTGGATGTCTGTGCGACCATACTCAAATTACTTATCGTTAGTTTGAGTGTTACCCTTACCTTGCTTTTTTTCGGCAATCTTCTTTGCACTATAACCTGCAACACCTGCAGCTACAAGCAAGCTAAGTCCACCATCAACTGGCACACAATCAGCAGGTGTTTGTGCCATCGCTGCGATAGTTGCAGTTACGAAAACAGCCGTAAGCATGATTTGCTTTTTCATTTTTTTACTTTTTTAATTGGTAAACGAATTGGTTTTTGTCTTACAGACGTTACAAATATGCGATACCAACAAAGCCATATACAAATAAAATAAAGTATTTAACCGGTCGTTTGTAAGGCCATAACACAGGTATGCAGCATGGTTAACAAGCCATTAACCGACAGCTAAACAATTCATTGACAACCAATGCAAATACTGTTTTATAGTATATTAGCGTATGGAAACAAACTTAGGCATCGGCTCAAGAGTAGAGCATCCGCATTTTGGCAAAGGTGTAGTAGTAGACATAGCAAGCGAAACCTATACGATATGGTTTAAATCTCAAAACAGCACCAAGAGCATCAATAAAGATTATGAGCTGAAAGTGCTGCAAGCTACTGAAGGAGGTGCAGACAGCACCGCATCGGGCATTACATTGGCAGATATAGAGCAGGCATTGGATAATATACTGGAACGCCGACTGCACGAAATGCAGTTGGTACCAATGGGTAACAAATGGAACAATGGTACCCTGATACTGAAACCGGGCGAGGCAGGGTTACAGGAAAAAGAACTACCCATCGAAACGTTCTTTCATAAAATAGTAATGGTACGCGACAGACTGAGATTGATAGAACAAAAGATAAATGCGCACAAAATATTGACTGACGAAGACAAAGTAGATATGCAGCAATACATAACTGCCATTTACGGCTCGCTCACTACATTCAATGTATTATTTAAAGAAACTCACCACCAATTTAAAGGCAGCAGTAAAGACTAGCGGGTAAGTTGCGCTATTATGTCTGCGTGTTGCGGGTATTGTTGCTGCAACACACTTTTTGATGCCAGTTCAAAATCCTCAAAATCGAACCCTGGCGAAACCGTGCAACCACACAAGCAATAACTTTCATGCACCTCTACCCTTGACGCGAACCAACTACCTGCAGGTATGAGCACCTGTGGCTGTTCGCCCGTATCCATGTCTAAACCCAACCTGTGCATATGCAAACTGCCATCCGGCTTTATTTCATACACAACCAAACCTGCACCATCATAGTAATGCCACATTTCATCAGAAGCAATACGGTGAAAAGCAGAGAAATCGCCATGCTCCAGCAAGAAATAAATAGCAGTGGCAGAGTTTCGCACCCCCTTGTGCATAATTGTAAGCACTTGTTGAGGAAATGTTAAACCCGAACGATAGGTTTCTTTGTAAGCACCACCCTCCACATGGCTTACCATTTGCAGTTTTTCTTTCCAATAGCTTGCTGTACGTGGGTTTTGCATAAATAAATGTTTACACTAAGGTATGTTATAACCATGTTAAATGGCAAGCAGCTTATGTAAATGGCATACATCAGGCATACTTGTTGCCATATATACAATAAGCAATTAAACTATATGAAACGCTTACAGTACATAGGATTGATTTTAGCCAGCGTGGTACTTCTTTCATCGTGTGTGAAGAACGAATACTACAATACTACCCCCACTACACCCGTAGGTTATCAAAATATATTTGATGACAACTTCGATTTTGATGCGAACAACTGGTCATTCAACGACGTAGCAAATGACGCGTATGTGAAAGTAGTAAACGGACAATTAAAATATGTTTACAACCCCGAAGATGATGGAACGAATACAGTAGCCATCAATACAGGTTTAAACGTAAACAGAAACTTTCTCATACAAACACGCATACAGTCGAACTATGCTATGGGGTTAGTATTTGGCGTATCGAACAACGACTACGGGTACTCGCTTTTTCTTGACGATCAGGGATATTTTGCATTGTATAAAGAGGGTAATGCAAATACGCCTGTGAAAACAATATTGGATTGGCAATACAACAGCGCGATAGTAAACGGATGGAATAATATAGAATTTGAACAGGATGGCGGTTATTGGATAGGGTATGTAAACGGCGTAAAGCTATTTGAAATAGCAGCACAAAACCTGAACGGTAATAAGGTAGGATATATTGTAATGGCTGGCACAACGGGTTATGCAGATTATTTGACGGTGCAATGGTAATGTGCAGGTGTGTATAGTGTCGTTTGAATAACAAATCCTTGTAACTTAGTTACAAGGATTTGTTACTATGGGCGATACAAACAATAATACCGAGAAGCATTTTACACCAGTTGGCTCTAAAAAGGAAGCTGTATTTCTTGAAGGGCCACAATCCAGGTGGAAAGAATTTACTTTTCTGCTGAAAGTTATGCGACAGTTTATACATGGCTTTCGTAAACTTCACTTTGTAGGGCCATGCGTTACAGTATTCGGTTCGGCCAGGTTTAAAGAAAATCATCCTTACTATGAACTGGCGCGTGAGGTAGGCAGAGAAATTGCAGGGCTCGGCTTTACTGTAATGACCGGAGGTGGACCCGGCATTATGGAGGCCGCCAACAGAGGGGCGCAAGAGGCAGGCGGTGTATCTGTGGGTTGCAATATTATACTCCCGCACGAACAAAAACCCAACCCATATTTAGATCATTGGGTAGATTTCGATTACTTCTTTGTCCGCAAAACATTATTAAGTAAATACTCTTACGGTTTCATCGTGATGCCTGGTGGCTATGGTACGCTCGATGAGTTTTTTGAAGCTATCACGCTGATACAAACAGGCAAGTTTCAAAAATTCCCTGTTGTACTGATGGGTAAAGAATACCATAAAGACCTGTATAGCCATATACAAGGTATGGTAAAAAACAAAACCATATCTGATATTGACACAGAGCTGTTTTTATATACCGATAGCGTAACGGAGGCTGTTGAACACATTAGCAAATACGGCATAGAAGGCTTTAAGCTGAAAAAACGCAAACGTGTAAAGCCAATCAGTATACTAGGTGAACGTTGATATTGAAATTACTGTTTATAAATATCAGATGTTATCTTTATAGCTTGTAATATATAGTACTTGAGAAATAGACTAAAAAAATTTGCATGGCTGCTAGCAGGTAGTTATGATGATTTTTCGTTAGAGAACAGGATGTTTAATATCATTTGTGCTGTAGCATTGATAGCACTGTCTGTAGCACTGCCGGTAAATTTTTTACTTGGCTACCCTATTGTTGCACAATTGTTTACAGCCTTCTTGATGACACTGCAGGTGTACCTATATTACCTAGCTAGGTTTAAGAAACGGTTTTATATAAGCCGAATCGTATTTGCCATCATGTCTTATGTATTTCTAAGTGTCAACTACTTTCTGAACTCAGGCATTGAAGGCCCTACTTTACTAGCTTTCTTCCTCACATATGTTTTTTTAGTCGCTATTTTTTCACGCAACTCTTACTGGATATGGACTGTATTGCATATCACTGTTGCATTAGCATTGCTTACAATTGATTATTACTTTCCACAGTGGGTAAGATATTCATATACTGATGAAACGAGCAAATGCATAGATATAACGATCACCTATGTGTTGATGCTCTTTTTCTCTTATGTAGCATTAAGTTTTATCAAATCAAATTACGAAACAGAAAAAGCATCATCAACTGAAAAAACAATTGAAATTGAAGAACAAAATAAAGTGCTCGCTAAAGTGAATGAAGAGAAGAATAAATTGTTTTCTATCGTATCGCACGATTTGCGTAGCCCGTTAAATACTATTCAAAGCTATCTGGAATTGTTATCATTTGATATTTTGGAGGAAAAGGAACGTAAAGTAGCTGAAAAAGAATTAGTATCACTTACTAAAAACACGTCTGACTTATTATTCAACCTGTTATCTTGGTCGAAAACACAAATGGAAGGTGTTAATGCCAAACTGAAACAACATAATCTGTTCAACATTCTGGCAAGTACCATCAATACCCAACACGCTATCGCATCACAAAAAGACATTAGTTTCAGTAATAATATAGACAAAGAAGCCGTAGCAGTATGCGATGAAGATATGCTGCAATTAGTAGTACGCAATCTGTTGAATAATGCTATCAAATTCACACCTTCTTTTGGTAAAATAACTATCTATAGCAAACAAGATGCAGAAAGGATAACTATATGCGTAAGCGACAGCGGTAAAGGCATACCCGAAGAGCAACAGAAGGAGATTTTTTCGCTGAAAATACAGTCTACCTACGGTACGAATAAAGAAAAGGGTATCGGGCTGGGGCTGGTACTTTGTAAAGAATACATAGAGCTGCAAAACGGCCGTATCTGGTTTGACAGCAAACCAGATGTACAGACAAATTTCTACCTGTCGTTGCCAGTGGCATAAGCCAAAAGCATTCAAACAACTTATTTAAAAAATATTCCATAAATTACTATGGATTAAAAATGAGATTGTATGCGTATTATATACTTTCTATCAGTTTCGTTCATCATTTCTGCAAGCACTAAGGCACAGACAAATATGATGGCAACTAATCCTGTTGCTGAGCAGATAATGTTGGGTAGTTATAACCCTGCCAACTATGTCGCTACCAATGTCATCACCAATCCTGCCACTATCAGTACAGAAATCAATAGCAGGGTATCAACAGATTCTTTACTGGCTTACTTGCATGGCTTGCGTAGCTTTCAAAACCGCAATACGGGTAGCGACACTGTATCTGCCACCAAAGGGATAGGTGCGGCGCGCAGATGGGTGCATGACAAGTTTCAGCAATTCAGCACACAAAATGATAATAGATTAGTAGTGAGTTACTTGCAGTTCGACTTGGACGTATGTGGTATAACTCGCCACCGCAATACGATGGCAATACTACCGGGAAGCGATACAACCGATAAATCCATCATTGTAATTGAAGCGCATATAGATAGCAGATGTGCCGGATTGTGTGATACCAGTTGTATAGCAGAAGGTATGGAAGATAATGGTAGCGGCACAGCGCTTGTTATGGAACTGGCAAGGGTAATGAGTAAATACACATTCAAGAATACTATAGTATTTGTAGCTATTACAGGTGAGGAACAAGGGCTGGTGGGTGCAGAAGCATTTGCCGACTATGCGGTGCAAAAAGGCATAAAAATAAAAGCAGTACTAAATAATGACGTCATTGGCGGCGTGCTGTGCGGCAAAACATCGTCTCCACCAAGCTGCCCGGGTTTTAACGAAGTGGACAGCACACATGTGCGTCTGTTTTCTTTCGGTGGCTTTAATTCTATGCACAAGCAATTGGCACGATATATAAAGCTGGAATACAAAGAAATGTTGCTACCAACTGCAACCATACCAATGGGCATCCACATCATGACAGATGAAGACCGCACAGGGCGCGGTGGCGACCATATACCATTTCGCCGCAATGGCTTTGCCGCCATGCGTTTTACATCTGCTAACGAACATGGTAATGCCGATGTAACCGCACCGGGCTATGACGACAGGCAACATACATCAGGCGATATATTGGGTATTGATACCAATGCTGATACTATTATTGACAGCTTGTTTGTAAACCTTCGGTATCTGGCACGCAATGCTGTGATAAATGGCAATGCTGCTGCTATGGCTGCACAGGGTGTAAAAACACCAAGCTTTAACTTCACCTACCTGGCCGGGCAAGGCAATAACGACATCAGTATAAGTATTACAGACCCTGTTGGTTATAACCAATACCGTGTAGCTGTGCGCAGTACAGGCAACGATTGGGATTCTGTTTATACCTTCAATACCAGACTGTGCACTATACCCAATCTACCGCAAGTGAATAATATTGTAAGCGTGGCAGCAGTAGATAATAACGGTATTGAAAGCCTGTTTTCGATAGAGCAGATGGGCAAGCTATCAATAACAAATACGCAATTGGAAAACAACAATATAGAACTGCTCCAGAATATCCCCAATCCTTTTGATGAAAAGACGATGATAAGTGTAAAAGTGCAACAGACATTTAGTTACAGAAACGCGCACATCAATATTATCGACCTTCAAGGAAAAACAATCAAGCAATTGCCAATAGTACTGAAACCGGGCATTAATGAAGTAATATACGAACACGGATATAATGCTACCGGGGTGTATACTTACACACTTGTAATTGACGGTAAACCTATACAAACCAACAGAATGGTTTTTGCAAACTAAAAAAAGGAGATTAGTTGCCTAATCTCCTTTCTAAATATTTATTAACGAGCAGATTATTTAGCTACAGTCAATTTGATGGTTTTTTGAGCATCGTTAGTTACTACATTGATGAAGTACATACCTGCAGTAACATTCATCAGGTTAACAGGATATGTTTGAGAACCCACTGTTTTACCAGTATAGATATCCTGTACTTTACGACCTGTCATATCTACTAAAGAAATTTGCACATCTGCATTTTCTTTAAGAGAAATATTAACATAAGCATTAGTAGTAGCAGGGTTAGGATACACCGTAGCAGCCTGTATAGTTGTTTCTACATTTGCAACAGACACTGTAAAATCATAAAATGTGTTATTAGGGTCGAAGTTTGTCCATTTAGACATCCAGTTGTCGCCAGAGCAGCCAAACGCACCTACATAATTAGTTTTAGTAAAGAACGCGTCGCTTGTTTTTGACGATGTAAAGTTAGGAACAACTGTAGGTGCATTATAGTTTACAAATAAAGCCGAAGTATCTGTATTGATAGCTTTTGAGCAATCAAAAGGATATACGTTGCCAGGGAAAGTACCTGTAGGAATATAGCTAGGTAACGCTCTGCTATTGTAAACAATTGGTGATGCACTCTTTGGGAAGAAGTTAGGATTAGTCAGAGAAAACGGATTTTGCAACTGTACTGAAGTAGTGAATGAA
Organism: uncultured Chitinophagaceae bacterium; assembly: GCA_937919945.1. Taxonomy (GTDB): domain Bacteria; phylum Bacteroidota; class Bacteroidia; order Chitinophagales; family Chitinophagaceae; genus Polluticoccus. Next base: position 20,109 of record CALESY010000019.1, read on the forward strand.
GCATACTGGAAATTGCGAGATGCAGGGTCTTGTATGTAAGAGAACGGACCAGTATACGGGCTAAAGTTTGTATTATTTATAGTCGCTGAGTCCGCATTAGTACAAGTTGGTGTCAATGAACGAGCACCATTTATTACAAAAACAACATTTCTGTTAGGAGCACCGGGAGGTGTACATATTGTTGATGTACCTGCAATGATATTTGATTTGAATTCCATCAAACCGCTACCTATGTTGGCAGTAGTAGAACCAAATGAAGATGAAGACTCATCTAATAACAACCCAGTAGCATATCCAGCAATAACAGTATTCATAACGCTTAAAGCACTACCACGGCGGATGTGAACACCAGCAGTGTGTTGAGCAACGTCGAAAGCAGTAGAAGTAGGTGTAACAGCTGGGCCTATCAAAGTACCATTTGACATAACCGCTTTAGTTGCTTTAGTATTGTCAGTTTTACCATCAACAGTACCTGCCAGGTAGCTATCAGTTTCTATACCTTTAGAACCACTGATATCCGCTACATTAGGATCTTTTTGACCAACAAAGAACTGTACTTTACCAGACCAGCCATTATCGCTATCAAAATCATCATCTACGTGACCAACAGAAATCAGGTATTTAGCATCAACTGTACCACCAAACCACTCAAAACCATCATCACCACCACTGGTAACCTGTATGTGATCTATCTGTGTGCCACTACCTACACCACACAACGTAAGGCTGTTCACTTCATTGTTTGGTGAGAATGCGATACCACCAAATTCGATACGAACATAAGACAATTTACCACTGTTATCTGCAGGGTCTGTGCCACCATAAAAAGAACGTGGACCACCTTCAACCTGACCTTCGCCTGCTGTCCAGTTTACAGGAGCTTTACCACATATAATAACACCACCCCAGTCGCCATAAGAACGGCTACCTTGTTCTTCGTTTGAAGTAAATATGATAGGGAAGTCTGCAGTACCATTTGCCATGATTTTTGCACCGCGTTCTATTATCAATGCACCTTTAGTAGCTTTATCGCCACGGATAATTGTACCCTCCTGAATAGTAAGTGTCGCGCCACTCGTTACATACACATACCCTTTTAAAAGGTATTGCTTGTCATTTGTCCATGTAGTGTTAGATGTAATTTCACCTTGTACGTTAACAGTCTGGTATGCATAGGTGTGTACCGTAACTGCCAATAAGAGAATAGCTAAGAAGAAAAGTTTTTTCATATCGTATGATTTGATTGCGAAAGTAGGCTTGAAATATTAACCCCAGATTAGCGTAGTGTTAATCTGGGGTTACTTGTATATTAAGGAATTGTAAACGACTAGAAGCGCACTTTGATACCCATCGTATAGTACCTACCCATCCTGAACACGTTAATAGGCCTATCATTAACAGATGCATCCATGATGTTATCGTGGTTTTTGACCTTATTATCAAAATTAGTATCCTGAAATTGCCTTGTGTATGAGTTCAGCAAGTTTTGCACACCGAACGTAAACGTATAATGTTTGAAGAAACGTTTCGACACTACAAGATCTAAAGAGTGAAATGGCAGCTCCCATACATTACCCGTTTGGTTTTTTGTTTGGCCTAAAACAAATATTCTCGGTCCGTAAACGTTATAAACCAATGTTGCTTGTAAACTAAGACTATCATTTTGATAGTAAAGCCCACCATTATACATATACGGCGATTGTCCTTGCAGTGGTGTTACATCCGTTTGTGCTGTTTCTATAGGCACAACTTCGCTTTTCATAAATGCCGCATTACCCACGAAGTTGAAATTTTTGAAGAAATTGGCATTCAACCACTTATCAGCAAAGTCAAGGTTTTTACGTACATCAAATTCCACACCGTAAGTATAACCGCTCTTGTAGTTGGCAAAAGTATATTCACGAGCATCACCTGTAGGTACAGATATTACCTGCTGTATCGGGTTTTTGATGTCTTTATAGAAAACACCAGCCTGTATCATTTCTCCGGTAGACGGATACCACTCCCAACGTGCATCTATGTTATGAATTTCGGCCACATCCAGTGTATCACCTTTAGGATTAACAATTGAAGGGAACATAGCACCTTTCACACCCCAACGATTTTCCATATCGTAAAAGTAAAAAGGAGAATTTTCTCTAAACTCCGGCCTATTCAATGTCATGCCATAAGCCACACGTACTAAACTCTTATCTGTGATATTATAGCTGGCATTAACTGAAGGCAATAAATACTTGGTGATAATCTGTGGTGTTTGTGCCACCTGATTCAAAGATGCTGTCAGTTTATAGTCATTATACTCATAACGCGCACCACCATAAACACTTACTCGGTTTCCGACAGGTAACTTCAATGCTATAAAACCAGCTATCAACATATTCGAAGCATCGTACTTATCGTAATCATTTGTTGCTTCTTCAATCCTGAATTGGTTTTGACCACCTAAGTTTTCTTCAGCAAATATCTGGTTGATTGGCAATCTTTTTAACCTTCCTGCATTAGGATTTCCAGCAGTCCTAAGGGTATAGCCAAATTGCCTCATGCTATAGCTGCGCTGTTTATATTCGATATAGTTACCTGCAGATGCTTCAAATTTATAATTTCCGACACGAAGATTTTGCATACTATACTGGTGACTGAAACTATAAACATTCTCATTTAATCTTGCAAAAATTCTACCACCGCCGTTATTGATATCAGGAGTTCCGGCAGGTACCGGTGCACTGTAAGAAGAATCTTCATCTTCTTTAGCTTTTACATACCTTATACGTCTCAGGTCAGGTTGATTTTTAAACAAATTGGTAAAACCCATTGCCCAAGTATACTTTCTATTATCATCTCTGCTTTTATGTGTACCTATAAGCTGTGAACTGTATATTGCACGACTTTCATACTCCATTATATAGTTTCTTTCATTCGGGTATTCATTGACAGTATCAGTTTCATTATTGAGATTGTTCCTTACTGTAACTGCAGCTCTTCCTACCTGATTATATAAATTTTTGAATTCAATCTTATTATTTCCCCAACCTACTGCAAGGTTTTCTAACAAAGCAACACTCCTGTTATTTACTGACAATGTATCGCGATAAAGATTCATAAAAGTAGTAGAATCCCAGTCGTAACGGTCAACAGTGAAGTTAGTAGATGTGTTACTGTAATTCACAGCAAACGTATTACCAATACGCAGCGATTTAATATTGAATACATTCGAGGCAGATGCATTGAAGCGCATATCGGGCGACAATGTCTTTTGTTTTATAATCCAACCTTCATTTGAGAAAGACTTTGTGATATTAGCTATATCGGGATTAGATTTTTTAATGTTTTCTGACGGCAAACCCTGTGGCAAAGACCTTTTACCATCATCAAAACCTAACCAATCAGTCTTTGAAGGTTCGTTATAATTGAAGTTTGTACCTGTAGAATATTGTCTAGAAGACACAGACAAACCAGCTGTATATGTATTCCTGTCCGGGATAGAACTTGTGTACAATTTCACCATACCACCTGCAAAATCGCCAGGCAATTCAGGTGCCGGGGTTTTATAGACCATAATCCTGTCTATCTGTCCGCTTGGTATTACGTCAAAAGAGAAAGATTTTTTATCTACCTCGCTACTTGGAGCAGCCGCATCGTTTAGCCATACGTTGTTGTACCTATCGTTAAGGCCACGTACCATAATGAAACGGTCATCATTGATAGTAACACCCGGCACACGCCTTACAACGTCTGCCGCATTTCTATCCATAGTTTTTTGTATTTGCTGAGAGCTGATACCACTTACTATGGTATTACTCTTGCGTATTTCCATCAATACAGCGTTTTCTGTATTGGTTATTTTGTTGGTTTTAACGGTAACTTCTGTCAGGTTTTTACCCTCTTCTTTCAGGATTACTGCTACCTCAACATCTTTACCCTTACTGATTGTTACGGTGCGAAGTGTTTTCTTAAACGTAACCATTGACACAACTAATTCATAGGTTCCATCCTCAACGCCGTTTATTTCAAACCTACCGTCAACATCCGTTTGTGCGCCTTTTTGTGCCTCTTTCAGTACAACTATAGCACCTGCAAGGGGTTCATTTTTCTCATCAGTAACAATACCAGTGATTTTTGCGGCATAACTTGTAAATGAGGAAAACAATAAAATTAACACTACAGATACAGTAGTAAATACTTTAATATGCATACATTTTAATTAATGCCGCAAAAGTAGTTTTGATGTTTTGCATATACGTTTCGTCAATGTTAAGTCTGTGTTTGCTAAATATTAACTTAATGTTACGCGAATGTTACCTGCCTCATAGTCAGGTTTGATAACAATGGCGAAATGTCTTGGTAAGGTAATATTCCGATTGTGCCAGACACTTTAACACCATTTTCAGGTTATCAACGTTATTATTGTATGAATATGAATAAGTGGGTAGCTATATTACTATTATCAACAGTTCCTGCAGTTTTATATGCACAGGTATCTGCAGATGTGAATATTGGCATCGGCACTTATTATGCCAGTGCAAAAAATAGTCAGTCGAAATACTTGCCTACTACAAAACCTAACGCCAGTACCATATTAAATATACCCATCAAAAACAGGGTAGCCCTACGCACCGGCCTTATGTATTCGATACGCGGGTACAATACCGTTAACAAAGAAGATTTCGGCAAAAACAAACTATACTATACCAGCAACTACAGGATGCATTATATATCTGTCCCTTTAATGGCTTCTTTTAGAGTGATGGACCGAAAAACAGTAAGCTTGTGGATGGACGGTGGTATGAGCTATAATTTTTTTCTGCATGGATATATGCGTTACGATTATAAAAATTACAAAGGCAATGAGTTAGTATCTGAAGTAGGTGAAAAATACCGTATTAATGGCAAAATTGCCCCATCCAAATATGGCAGTACACAAAACTCTTATGATGTTACAGGTTTAGACGTAGCAATGAAAATGCAACTACGCGTTGTGATAAAAGAAAAATACTCATTGTCTGTATTTCACGAAAACAGCTTATATGATATACGTGTAAAGCCTGACAACCCGAGCTCTTCTGTAAAGATGCGCAACACTGGTATGTCTATAGGGTATATTATCAGATAAGTTTTATCCACAAAAAGAATAGCTTAACTTAGTAACATACACATTACTATGCTTAGGCTTATCATATTTCTCATCATCAACTTTGGCGCTTTGGGTATCGGCGGTTTGCTGCTTGGCAACCCTGCTACCAATGAATGGTATCAAGATTTGAACAAAGCACCCTGGACCCCACCTGGTTGGGTTTTCGGTGCAGCATGGTCAACCATCATGCTTTGTTTTACAATATTTATGTGGAAGGCATCAGGTGTAGTATCAATACAAACATATCCCATGTTGTATATAATGTTCGGGCTACAGTTTGTACTGAATGTAGTTTGGAATCCTGTTTTTTTCAGATGGCACATGATGGGGAGTGGGTTGTTTATAATAATAGCATTAACCATGCTAGTTGGCTGGTTTTTATGGTGGGGACTGAAAAACATGGGGCTGTGGGGAACTTTGATATTACCCTATTTTATTTGGTTGCTGATTGCTACATCGCTTAATGGGTATGCATACTTCAACAATCCATAAAAAATAACTACAAATGGCAGAACTTAAAACAAAGAAGAACAATAATGATGTTATGGCATTTCTGAATGCTATACCTGAGGAACGTAAGCGTAAAGATGCAACAGCATTAATGCAGATGATGTGGGAAGCTACAGGGCAAGACCCTGTAATGTGGGGTACTGCTATTGTAGGATTTGACCAATACCATTATAAATACGAAAGCGGACATGAGGCAGACATGTGTCTTATTGGTTTCTCTCCCCGCAAACAAAACCTGACACTCTACCTGACACAAGACTTTGATAAATACGAAAAACTATTGAGCAAATTGGGCAAACACAAAACAAGCAAAGCCTGCATATACATCAACAAACTGGACGATGTAGATACTACCGTATTAAAGAAGCTGATAGCTGAAACGTACAAGGACGAAAAAAAGAAGTTAAAGAAGTAGCTTATAATCATGAGGTTCTTTTTGTTTGTTTATTTATTGTTACACCCTTTCGTTAATACCAATGCACAAGTTTGGGATGAAGAAATATCGCTAGTCAATCAATACGGTTCGGATATCTATTTCAAAAAAAGCGTTGACAGGTTATTGAATCTATCAGATACTGCAAATAAATATTTACAACATATTTATTGCGCTGAAAACGATAGTGTTTTTACTATACAAACAATCTTCAGAGAGGCTATAGAAAAAAATAAATTATCGGTTTATAACAACACATCAGACAGTGCCATTGCGCTTACAACACAAGAAAACCATGAGCTACTAAGGCTACTATGTAGTGGAAAAGAAATTAGTAACTGTCTACAAATTAATACCATCATAATAGAAGAAGATTGGTACATAACAGACAAAACCAAACAATTAAACAGAGAATATATTTGGTTTAAATTTTGCCATAAAAAGGACAGTAACAAAACAATAGCCCCTGTCTTCTCTATAAAAGCAGCAGATTTTTTACGTTTTTCTGATGCCTATTACTTAAATGACAAAGGCAATAAACTTAACCTTTCAGATTATTTTCAGAATCGCTACTATAAAAGCAAGATTATTGCTACTAAAAATGCAGGTGTAAAACACAGAAATGGTGATTGGGAAAAGCTAAGCAGGTAATTTCTCAGCTTCCCATTTACTCCTACCCTCTCCTTTTATTACGTGGCGTTCGCTGTGGTAAGATGAGCGTACCAATGGGCCGCTCTCTACATAGTCAAAGCCCATTTTATAGCCCTCCTCGCGGTAGTAAGCAAACTCATCGGGGTGTACAAAGCGTATTACAGGCAGGTGTTTTTGCGTAGGTTGCAGGTATTGTCCCAATGTTAGCACGTCCAACCCATTATCTGCCAGATGACGCATAGTTTGTAATATTTCTTCAGGCTTTTCGCCTATACCCAGCATCAGGCCACTTTTGGTACGCATACCCCCATCTTTCAGGCGGCGGAGTACCTCAAGGCTACGGTGGTATTTTGCTTGTATGCGCACTTTGCGCGTCATACTTTCTACCGTTTCCATGTTGTGTGATACTACCTCTGGCGCTACATCAATTATGCGTTGCAGGTTTTCCCATTGTCCTTTAAAGTCGGGTATTAAGGTTTCAAGAGTAGTATCGGGGTTCAGCGCACGTACAGCTTTGATGGTATTTGCCCATATAATAGAGCCGCCATCTTTCAGTTCATCTCGGTCAACCGATGTGATAACTGCGTGTTTTACACTCATCAGGTGTATGGCCTCTGCCACTCGTTGCGGTTCGTCCCAATCTACAGGCTCAGGCCTGCCGGTAGCCACCGCACAAAAACCACAAGAGCGGGTACAAATATTACCCAATATCATAAAGGTAGCAGTCCCCTCTCCCCAGCACTCACCCATATTAGGGCAGTTACCACTCTCGCAAATAGTATGGAGCTTGTGTATATCTACCAGGTTGCGCACATGCCTGTAGCCCTCGCCTGTTGGCAGCTTTACACGCAGCCAGTTAGGTTTTTTCACCCTTGTTTCTGTACTATTTTCTACACCACTTATTACCGGTAATTCCTGCATAACCTATAAATACCTGCTATCTGCAGATGACATGATTTGTTTGAGACTGCAAGTTACAATGCTTACCAACGTTTGCCAAATTGCAAGGCAGCATACACATTAGCGAAAAAAGGCACTTCTTTCTGATTGACCATCATTGGTATTGCACTTGTATAATATTCAATATTAGCACCTGTTTCTATGGCTATTTTGCTATGTTTGGTGGCAGCAAAGTCGAAATGTAATGCAGTTTTCAGATGAATACCGGGTACAATTTTTATTTCTCCAAGCCCTTCAGAAAAACCTGCACTGCCTATGATAAACCTATCATCTGTAAACTGGTTTTTGACTGCATCAGAATACTTGATAGTTTCTATTGCAGACGTACCTGCCTGAACAACATCTATATAATATGGTTTGAGCAAACCCATTGAAATACCTCCCAAGTACACCCAATGAACAGACACTGTGCCTGGTTCGGGTTTGCCGGCAATTAGCCTGCGTTGCCCATACCCTAATTTGAAAGTGTAGAAGTTGTTAATCTTACCATATATAAATGGGGCAGGATTTTCTGTTGTATTAACATTGAGGCGAGTAGTACGTTTTGCCTCTTTAGGGTGCTTACGCTCACTGAATTCTATTTGGAATAGCCGCAAATGATAAAACAGATCACTATAGCGTTCTTCACTACGCACCCAACCCTTGTCAACAAAAACGCCCCACCCATCTGAGTTAAGCCTGATACCACCACTCAGTTCGGTACGTAACGGCTTGGGCTTTTTAATGAGCTTGGTTTTGTCTACTACCGGCTTACTATTAATATTAAGACTATTGGAGCCTGTGCCTTGTGCAAAAGCATTACCAGCTATCAACAGTATTGCCGAAGCAAATAACCATTTTATGTTTCCTGCCATATTGGTTTTCTATGAACGATACATCGTAAATTTAACACAAAAAACAATACATGACATCGAAAGTAGTATATACTGGCAATTTGAGGACAGAATGCACGCACCTGCGCTCCGGCTCTGTTATAGAAACAGATGCTCCTACCGATAACAGGGGCAAGGGAGAGCGTTTTTCACCTACAGACCTTGTTGCTACCGCTTTGGCAGCCTGTATTGTTACTACAATGGGTATAGCAGGAGATACGCATGGCATAGATATTGACGGCACGGTATGCGAGGTAGAAAAGATAATGATAAGCGACCCGAGGCGTATTGGCGAAATAAAAGTGAACATTACGATGCCTACAGACAAATCTTACAGCGAAAAAGAAAGGTTAGTGTTAGAACGCGCCGCACATACCTGTCCTGTAGCTAAAAGCCTGCACCCAGACCTTAAAGAGACCATCTCATTTGTTTGGGGTTGATTTCAACAAGGCCAACCCAACAGCACACTCCAGACAACGCTTTTTGCTGCAATAGTTGTTATATAATTGTATTAACGCCTGCCCTTGTGCGGCGTTTATTGCTTTCCGGCCTGCATCATTATACAATGCAATGATATGGTTTTTCTCTGCTTGCAATTCATCAAGCAATTGCAAGGCGCGTTCCTGCTCTTTATCAGTACAATGCGCTTGCGCATACAAATAGCGGATAGGTGCAATGGTGTTAATAATAATATTTTGTACGGAAGATTTGCCCAAATGTTTGGGTGTACTAACATCAGACAATTCATCAAAACGGTAGTGGTTATCCCAATAACTGCTGGCTGTCACATCAAGCAAGGGCATTATTTCTTTTACTGTGTTGATTTCTGCTATCTGTGCAAATAGATGAAATGATTTATGAACCAAAGCAGCAAACTGTGCAATACGTATGGTAGGAAAATTGGCAGGGCGTAAACGTAAATACTTCCACCTGTGTGCAGGTAGTGGCCTTAGTTTATATTTCTGTTTCAGGTAAGCATATTCTTGTTTAAGCTGATTAGGATAGTCATCTTCAAAATCATCCTCAAGCATACCTGCCTGCCCGAATAATACCGCTTCCGTTTGCAACAAAGAAGCACCTTTAGCAAATACATTGTGTGGAATAGATAATGCCAAATCAAGAAACGTATCTGCATTCAGCTTGAAACCAAAGTTGGCTGCCATACGCCAATAAAGCAGGTTGCGCCAGTCGCCGGCACTTTTATCCAGTAATTCTCTCCAAGATGCCTGCTTTTCTTCCCAACGCTCTGCCAGCACACGCGTCAGCCAGCTTTCTTTGGTTATATCTTTTACCGTATGCAGTTGCGCGGCACATGGTACGGGTTGTGGTTGTGCCATCAATGCATCGTGTTTCGCCAACACATCGGGTAATATATAATTACGTAATTCAAGAATGGGTGTATTGGCAGGTCCTTTACCACCGTCATTGTTATACACTACATGTAAAACAATGTTCTTATATGCCTCATCATTTTGATGCCCATGTTTTTGCCAATCGCTGTTGTTGACGTGCAGTTCTACGTGTCCCACCAAAAGGGTATTGTTTACCCTGACGCGCGCATCCAAAAAATCAGGACCAGCATTAGTATTGTGCCTGCCGGGATGTACTACCGTAACAGGTTCGCCCTCGATAGTTTGTAAATGTTGCGGATGGTATAGTGTGTATTGCCAGATGAACTGCAATAATTTTTCTTGCATTTTAATGGTGTTATACAACCATCAAATTACAAATAAGCAGCCATTTGTTGTTGATATTCTTTTGCTGCTTCGCCAGCCTTGGCAGCAAAATCCTCACCATTACTTGCAAATATCACAGCGCGAGATACGTTGATGAGTATACCGCCGTCTTTATTCAAAGCATTTTCACAAACGGTTGGCACATCACCGCCTTGTGCACCTACACCCGGTATCAGAAAGAAATGTTCGGGAAGCATTTGTCGTACATGCTGCAATTGTTCTTTACGGGTAGCGCCTATTACAAACATCAGGTTGTCTGGTGTACCCCAGCTTGCTACTGTCTTTAATACTTTTTCAAATAATAATTCATCGCCACTTGGTTGCAATTGAAAATCGGCACTGCCTGCATTAGAAGTGAGCCCCAAAACAATAGCCCAATGCCCATCAAACTGCATAAAGGGTTGCACACTATCTTTACCCATGTAGGGGGCTACGGTTACACTATCAAAAGGGTATGTTTTGAAGAATGTATGTGCGTATTGTTCTGCCGTATTTCCAATATCACCACGCTTGGCATCAGCAATAGTAAAAATATCTTTGGGTATATAATTCAGCGTTTTCTCTAAACTTTGCCAGCCTTTCAGCCCTTGAGCTTCATAAAAAGCAGTATTGATTTTATAGGCTACTGTATAGTCTTTGGTCGCATCAATAATGGCTTTATTAAAGGCAAATACCGGGTCTTCTTCTGCAAACAAATGTGCAGGCACTTTCTTCAGGTCGGTATCAAGCCCAACGCATAATACAGACTTTTTCTTTTTTATCTCACTGACAAGTTGCGAACGATTCATATTACAAACAGATTGGGCTGCAAATGTAATGTCATTATTTGTACTTACCTATCTTATCGTCAATAGCTATATCCTTTGTAAAGCTGCGTTGCAGCTTCATGTTTATGAGCAATGACTGTGCCCCTGCATTATTACAAGCGATTTGTATATCATCCACCAATTTCATCACCTGCTCATATGGTCCTTCTATTACAGTTTCAAAAGGGCATACTACATAAGATAAGCCTGACGCTTTGATACAATCAATCGCAGCATCTACAATGGCATAAGCTTCAGGCTGTGGCAAGTGGACGGGTAAAACCTGTATGGCAAGATTAACGGTATGGCTCATGTTTTTCTGTATTTGAAGCGCAAAATAAGTCAGTATTGTTAAACACTTAAAAAAAGCTAATCACCCACAGGGGGGTAAACAAAGCAAACAACATACAGATAGCTTTGGTCGATAAAATACATTTTATGAAATTATTTATTACAACATTATTAGTAACAGCTACCATGCATGTTCATGCCCAATTAACGATGCCAGCAAACGGAGGGAGCCTCAAGGCAATGGTAGGGGAAACAATCGGTATTACCGAAGTAAAAATAACATATGGCAGGCCTGGCATCAGAGGCAGAGAAGGAAAAATTTGGGGTAGTGTAGTACACGAAGGTTTTATGCCCGATGCCAGTTTTGGCAAACCCAGAAACATACCTTGGCGTGCAGGTGCAAACGAAAACACTATTATCGAATTTTCGACCGATGTGATAATTGAAGGAAAGACATTGAAAGCAGGAAAATACGGGCTTCATGTAGCATATGGTGTAAATAACAGCACCGTCATATTTTCAAAAAGCACGGAAGGTTGGGGCAGTTACTTTTACGACCCTAACTACGATGCACTGCGTGTAGATGTAAAACCCGTTGCAGAACAACATACTACAGAAAGGCTTACATATAATTTTCGAAACCAGACAGACAGTAGTGCAGAAATAGCCATTACTTGGGAAAAATTATCCATTCCTTTTTTAGTATCAACAGAACTACAGAAACTACAAATTGCTAGCATAGAACGAGAAATGAATGGACAAAAAACCTTCAATCCGAACTCTTATTTTGAGGCTGCAGGCTACTACCTTGAAAAAGGTATTATGCTTGATAAGGCATTGGAATATGCCAAACAAGGTAGTAGGATAGTACCTACTTTCTTTGGGATAAACACATATCGAAGAGCATTAATCGCGCTCAACAGAAACAAAGAAGCTGATAGTTTGATGGCAGCCAACATAAACAAATTCAGTATGGGTGAATTGAATAGCTATGGCAGAACATTATTAAGGGAAAAAGAAGCTAAAAAAGCATATGAGATATTTGAAATGAACCATAAGAAGAACCCTGATAATTTCGTAACGCTTGTAGGAATGATGCGTGGCTGCTCTGCAATTGGCAATTATAAAAAAGCATTGACTTTCAGTGAGAAAGCAATACTAAAAGCACCTGACGATAATAGTAAAAAAGCTATTGAACAGATGGCAGCAAAACTAAAAGACAATAAAGACATAAATTCTTAATAGGTATAGCAAATAGCCCTATTGTATTTTTAGAACAGCGTGTAGCGTAATAGTCGTATTTTTGGCACTCTGAAAAAAACATACATATGAAACGTCTTTCTTTTTTACTATTTGCTGCTTTGTTTACGGCTAATGTACAAGCACAGGATTTGAAACTGCCCGCATTGAGCCCAACATCTAAACTGACGCAGGAGTTTTCTACTTCCAGCATCGAGATTTCATACAGCCGCCCGTCTATGCGCGGACGTAAAATATTCGGCGAACTGGTAGCTTTTGGTAATGTATGGCGTACAGGTGCCAACTCTGCCACCAAAGTAAAGTTTGGTGAAGATGTAACCATCGGTGGACAACCAGTAAAAGCAGGCGAATATGCTCTGTATACAATACCCGGCGCAACAGAATGGGAAATTATCCTGAACAAAGGCGTTGGAAACTGGGGCAATGCAGGTTATGATAAAGCAGACGATGTTGCCCGTTTTAAAATAGCACCTAAATCATTGGACAAAAATGTACAGACATTTACTATCAACATCAGCAACATTACATATAGTACATGTAATATTGAATTGATGTGGGAAAAAACAAAAGTTGTTTTGCCAGTAATTGCCAATAACGAAGAACGCCTGAATGCATCTATAGATAAAGCCATCAACAATCCTACTATCCCATATTTTCAGGCAGCTAACTACTATTTTGAAACTAACCAGCACCTAGACAAAGCAGCAACTTATCTTGACAAAGCATTGGAAGCTAACCCCAAAGCTTTCTGGATGTGGAGCTTGAAAGCACGTATAGCACAAAAGATGGGTAATAAAGACTTAGCTATCAGTGCAGCAAACAAAGCTATGGAAGTAGCAAAAGGTTCTGCTTTTGAAGCTGAATATGTAAATAACATGACAAAGCTGATAAACAGCTACAAAAAATCTTAAAGTTTGAAGCGGGTATCTCAGATACTCATTTCGATTTATTAATTTACATAACCCACAGTAACAATATACTGTGGGTTTGTTTTTTTGAAAACCAATATGAAGAAACTATTAACCATCGGTATACTCGCATTATCTGCTATACACACAGAGGCACAGCAGGTTCGACCGGCATCCAGCACACAGATATATCACGAGATAGCACAACTAAATAATCTGGTGAATGTACTATACCTTGCAGCCCACCCTGACGATGAAAACACTCGTCTGCTGGCATGGTTGGTAAACGACCAGCATATCAATACCGCCTACCTGTCGCTGACGCGTGGTGATGGCGGGCAGAATATATTGGGAAATGAACAAGGAGCTGCCTTAGGACTGATACGTACACACGAGCTGCTGGAAGCTCGTAAAATGGATGGTGCAGGTCAATACTTTACCCGTGCTATTGATTTTGGTTTTTCTAAAAATGCTGACGAAACTTTCAAACACTGGGATAAAGCATTGCTTACGAAAGACGTGGCATGGATATACCGCAAGTTTCGCCCGGATGTAGTAATATGCCGTTTCCCACCCAATGCTAATGCGGGACATGGTCAACACGCGGCATCTGCAATACTCGCAGAGGAAGCCTACAAAGTAAGTGGCGACAAAACCATGTACCCGGAACAACTTAAGTATTATAAAGCATGGCAACCGAAGCGCGTATTATTCAACTCATTTCGCTTCGGCGACAGAAACACAACAGCTGAAGATCAGTTTAAACTATCGGTTGGACAGTACAGCCCCGGTATAGGCATGGGTTATGGCGAGTTAGCAGGCATCAGCCGAAGCATTCACCGTAGTCAGGGAGCAGGCACACCCAGCATACCGGGCGTACAAACAGAATATTTCAAACTGATAGCAGGCGACAGCTTTAAAACATCTTTATTTGAGGGTATTGATATAACATGGGGACGTGTCGGCAGGCCTGAGATTGGCGAGCAAATACAAGAGATACTCAGTGCATATGATTTCAACCATCCTGAAAAATCATTAAAGGCACTTCTTGCATTACGTAAAGAAATAGAAACAGTCAAAAACAACTACTGGCGTACACAAAAGCTAAAAGAACTGGATGCACTGATATTGCATTGCAGCGGATTGATGGCAGAAGTATATACAAGGCAGGCAGAGGCTACAAGAGGTGAAACATTATCCTTTACTTTACGGATTATAGCACGTAGCGATGAGCAAATATTACTTTATAGTGTAAAATGGTTGCAATCAGATACTACCATGCGCATCTCTCTTGGTAAAGACAGCCTTTTGAATTTTGAAAAGAAGATAACCATACCCAACAATGCCACTTACACAGAACCATACTGGCTGATAGATGGCAATAATGATAACGGACATTTTAAAGTACCTGCAGACAGCCTCATTGGCTACCCCACAACACCACATCCATTACACATTACTGCTAACATCCGCATCGGGGGCAGCGATTTTGCACTGAACGTACCGCTGTCGTTCAAAAAACTAGACCCTACACATGGTGATGTTATTGAACAGTTACGAATAGTACCGGATGCTTCTGTAGAATTTACTTCGGGACTGATAGTTGCCGATGCCGATGGCAGTGTGCAAGCTACAGTTCGCATACACCCTAACAAAAGCATCAGCAATGCAAGCTTAGTGGTGTATAGTAAAGATATGGTGTACGAAGCAAAGGCGTTGAGTTTGCAAAAGGGCATTGATACTGTGATTGTAGCAAAATTCAGCAGCAAAGAAGTGAACGCATTTTCCAAAGACGATTTTTACCTGCTTGCCAATCTGCAAACAGACAATGGATTGTGTGCAAGGCAGCAAAACATCATTAAATATGAGCACCTGCCTACATTACAATACTTTACACCTGCTTACGCAAAAGTATTGCGTAGTAACTGGAAGAGTACTGTTAAACGCATAGGTTATGTAGAAGGTGCAGGCGACAATGTAGCAGAGGTATTGAGATTGGCAGGATTGCAGGTAGATATACTCAGTGAGCAAGACATAACGCTTGAACGCCTAAAAAAATACGATGCCATCCTTACAGGTGTTCGTGTTATTAATACAGAAAAGCGTATGAACTACTGGATGCACATACTTAATCAATATGTACAACAAGGCGGCACATTAGTAATGCAATACAATACCCTGCAGGATATGGCAACTACCAACATTGGCCCATACCCTATAACGCTTGCAAACCTGCGTGTAACGGAAGAAGATGCAAGCATTGCCTTGATAGATGCCAAACACAAAACACTCAACAGTCCGAACAAAATTACAAATGAGGATTATGCAGACTGGGTACAAGAGCGCGGACTATACTTTGCAGGTAAGTGGAATGACAAATACAAGCCACTCTTCCGCATGAATGACACTGGCGAAAAACCATTGGATGGCAGTACACTATACACACAGTACGGTAAAGGACATTATATTTATACATCGTTGGCATTCTTCAGACAGTTGCCTGCTGGCAACAAGGGTGCAATCCGTCTGTTGCTGAATATGCTGAATGTTGGGAAATAAATATGACAAATAACAAGCAAAGTTGGAATAAGCGTTATGCGGCAGTGCTGATAGTACTGTTGTTGCAGATTGTTTGTTATTACCTGTTCACTCAATACTGGCTATGAGTATACTCGACTGGATAGTATTATTCATTACACTCATTGGCATTATAGCTTATGGGGTGTATAAAGGCCGTGGGCAGCATGGCAGCAAAACCTACCTGCTGGCAGATAAGAATATGCCCTGGTATGTAGTGCTGCTTGGCATCATGGCTACACAGGCAAGTGCCATCACTTTTCTTTCAGCACCGGGGCAGGCATATACAGATGGTATGCGTTTTGTGCAATATTACTTTGGTCTACCAATAGCTATGGTAGTTATCAGCATAACATTCATACCCATTTTTCAAAAACTGAATGTATATACTGCCTATGAATACCTTGAAACAAGATTTGACAGAAAGACAAGGGTACTTACGTCTTTGCTATTCCTTGTATCTCGCGGATTATCAACGGGTATTAGCATATATGCTCCATCCATTATACTGTCATCCATTATGGGTTGGAATATTTACCTCACAAATATCATTACTGGTGGGTTACTGATTATCTACACCTATAGTGGCGGCGCGAAAGCGGTAGCGCATACCCAAAAAATACAATTCCTAATAATATTGTCTGCAATTGCTACTGCAGGATATTTAGTGGTAGCCAATCTGCCGAATGGCTTAGGCATAAGTGATGCTTTGTATGTAGCAGGCAAATCGGGCAAGTTGAATGTGATAACCACAGATTTTAGTTGGAAAGACAAATACAATATCTGGAGCGGTATTATTGGCGGATTTTTTCTGGCTTTATCATATTTCGGTACAGACCAAAGCCAAGTGGGGCGCTATATTACTGCCAAAGACACAACAGAAAGCCGTAACGGGCTATTGATGAACGGCATTGTGAAGATACCTATGCAGTTTGGCATACTATTAATTGGTGCTTTGCTTTTTGCACTTTATAGTTTTAAACCGGCTCCTTTATATTTTAACGATACCGCATACAATACTTACAAAGAAAAACAACCAGTTGAAGCAGCACAACTTGAGGAACAATATGCGTTATTACAAACTACATACAAAACAGAAGCTGCCGCATTAGCTACACAAAAGTATGCTGCTGCATCGGATGCCACTTTGCTCCAAAAATTTAAAGAAACGCAGCATGACATTAAAATTATCAGAGATACTATTCAACACAGGATAACACGATACGGATACAGTAAAGATGCAAGCGACACCAATTATATATTCCTGTACTTCATTAAACATAATCTACCAAAAGGCTTAGTAGGTTTGTTGTTTGCCGTAATCTTTCTTGCATCTTGGGGTTCTATATCTGCAGCTATTAATTCCCTTGCTTCTTCATCTCTGGTAGATTTACAACTACTCAACAATAAAGAGCCTGTTAATGAACAACGACAGTTATTTCTTGGCAGGCTGCATACGTTGGGCTGGGGCGTATTCTGTATTGCAGTGGCAATGTTTGCTACACGTATGGGCTCATTGATAGAGGCGGTTAATATTTTAGGATCACTATTTTATGGCACCATACTTGGTATATTCCTCGTGGCATTTTATATAAAACGAGTTGCAGGAAATAGTGTGTTCATGGCAGCCATCATTACAGAAATTATCATTATCGGTATTTATATTGCCGATATAGTTTCTTTTTTATGGCTCAATGTGATTGGTGCAATTTTAGTGATACTTATCAGTTTAATATTACCTGGAAAACAAACATTAATAAATGAATAGCTTGATGAAAGCATTTACAAAAGAACAGGCAACCGAAATCTGTGAAGACTTTGAAGACCTTGAGGGTACGGAGTTAATAATACATACTGACGAGGCATTGAAATGCGAAGTCCTACATGTTACTGTAGCACCTTTTAACAGAGCAGATTGCGATATTTTCATTGATAAATACAATGACACAAACGACGTACACAATGCAATATCTGACTATAATGGTACAGACTATGATGTATTAATCATTGCCCGGGCCAACAATCAGGAACTTATCATTCAACGCATCCGCGAATACATTGAATCAAATGGAGTGCGATATAATTTCCCAGATTAGTAATGTGTTATCTCCACTACTTTGGTAGGTTCTAAATCTGCGTTACGGATAGAAATATTTCTCGCTACTTTTTGTGTAAGTGTTGTAAATATATCTTTGGTCAAAGATTCGTCATCTAATATTGCTGGGATACCCCTGTCACCTCCTTCGCGTATGCTTTGTACTAATGGTACCTCTCCCAAGAATGGCAACTCGAATTGTTCAGCCATTTGTTGTGCACCACCTTTACCAAATATATAGTACTTATTCTCAGGCAATTCGGCAGGTGTGAAGTATGCCATATTTTCGACCATACCCAATATTGGTATATTAATATTGGGTTGTTTGAACATCATAATAGCTTTTTTAGCATCCGCTGCAGCAACAGCTTGAGGAGTAGAAACTATAACTGCACCTGTTATCGGTACTGCTTGCACTAACGTCAGATGTACATCTCCTGTACCAGGTGGCAAGTCTATAACTAAGTAATCCAACTCACCCCAATATACATCACTTATAAACTGCTTCAATGCAGAGCTTGCCATAGGCCCACGCCATATTACAGCCTGCTTTTCATCTACCAACAAACCTATCGACATAGCTTTTATACCGTAACGCTCCAATGGCACTATCATGCCTTTACCATTTACATCTATCATTTTAGGCCTTTCATCGCGCAAACCAAGCATGATAGGTACAGAAGGCCCATATATATCCGCGTCTAACAATCCTACTTTTGCACCCTCTTGTGCCAATCCCAAAGCTAGGTTTACAGCAATGGTTGACTTGCCAACCCCACCTTTGCCGGATGCCACCATGACAATGTTCTTTACACCTGATAGCACAGCTTTATTATCCTTTCGGTTTGAGCCAACATTGGCTGTCATATTCACCTTTACAACTGCTTCCTTGTCAACCAGTAAATTAATGGCATTAATACACGCTTTTTCTATCATCTCTTTCAGTGGGCAGGCTGGCGTTGTAAGCACTACTGTGAATGTTACGTTTTTACCTTCTACCACTACATCCTGCACCATATTAAGCGTTACAAGGTCTTTCCCCAAATCAGGTTCCTGTACATTACTTAATGCCTTTAATACCGCCTCTTTCGTTATCATACTAAACCTTTGTTAATAGTGTAAATGAAGTGTACAAAAATAAGCCATAGCTACTTTCTTTGCACATAATAATACTGATATGGCTATTGCATATAGATTGCCTCAATATATTCTTGATACCATTAAAGTAGCTAACTTTGGTACGTATGATAAAGCAAGCCCTGCTAAGACTTTTTTTATTTAGCTGCATTTGTTTGGTAGCCATTAACGTATCCGCACAAGATGCAGATGAAGATATCATACAGATAAATGGTGTTACCATGACGGCTGACAGCTTACGTGCAGTGCCGAATGTTGTAGTGATAGTGAAAGGTAAAAACAGGGGTGTAGAATCGAGTGAAATGGGTGTATTTTCCATTGTAGCATATAAAGGCGATACTTTACATTTTTCTGAAGTAGGCTACCGAGACAAGGAGTTTGTAATACCCAGAAATATAAAAGGGCATTATTTTTCCCTGATACAATTAATGGTGCAGGATACGTTTTATCTTCCTGAAACCATCATTCGTCCGCTGCCATCCAGAGAACAATTCGACTACGCCTTCAAACATTGGAATATACCCGATGATAAATACGAAATAGCCCGCCGTAATACCAACAGCCTTATGCTACGTGCGCTGGCTTATAGTATGCCTCGCGATGGCAGAGAAAATCAGGCAGCTTATCAGCAAATACAATCGCAAAATGCTGTTTACTACGGACAAGCGCGTCCGTCTAACATTTTCAACCCGCTTGCATGGGGTGAGTTTTTTGAAGCTTGGAAACGAGGCGATTTCAGAAAGAAGAATAAGTTTTAACTAAAGAATCTTTTATTTCATTACTGATAGATACTCTTTCCATGGGCCTATCTCATCTTTGTACTGTTTTGCCATTGTTCTGCTTATCTGTACAATATGACTTAAGTCATGTGCTACCCAAGTAGACAATAGTTGCCTTAATGTTACAATACCAAATGAAGGGTGTATTGCGGTCTTATCGAGGTCTTGTGGTTGTATATTTAATTGTTTGAGTTGAGCTAAACTATTTCCTCTTGCTTCTTCAAATTCTTGCAACAGCAGGCTGAGCGATTTGCCTTTACTTTCTTCAAACATCGCTGTGCGATTAAACGGTTCGTAGTGATTGTTGCCGTCGTTACGAAGTGTAATCTTTACTCTTGTAATCCAATCGTGATTTTCTCCATGAATAAGATGCCCTACTACATCATACGGACTCCAAGTATCGCCACCTTCATTATTCATAATCCATTCGTCATCCAAATCCTGAAGTAAATATTTGATTACAACCGGCGTGCGTTCTAATATTGGCAAAGACTGTTGAAGATTGAATTCCATGCTTGTGAAATTTAATTGCAATTTCTGGAAATACTTACAAGTATGAATATAACAATCCCTAAAAAGAAAAAATCCCCGTTAGTGTAATACTAACGGGGATTTGTAAATAAATATGGCAGCT
>CALESY010000020.1 GCA_937919945.1 uncultured Chitinophagaceae bacterium
AACCATATATTTTCTATACCCGCTGCTACCATTAACTATACCAATCAAACAAGTAAATCTATAAGAAGTTGTTTTACTTGGTCTCCTGCTATAGATGATTCAGGTTTGAAAAATTTAATTATCACAGTAAAAGATTCTACATGTAGGCCTCCGGGTATCTTATTATACCAAACATTTACAATACCGGTTTATATATGGCCTATCACAAAAACAGTAACAGACACCGTTATCTGTAAAAACAATGCAGCATACCTAAACGCTACCGGTGGTGGAAATTTCCAATGGTCGGTACTGCCGGGTGGTTCGCCAATTACTAGCCTTAATAACCCCAACATTGCTAACCCTATTGCTACGCCAGGGCTTACTACAACGTATGTTGTAACATCTACTATTAATCCATACTGTAATAGAAATAAGGATACAGTAACAGTAACATTGATTGATGGTCCAGGGTTCACACAATTACAAGACACACTAACATGTCCCGCGTATAGTCTTAAGCTTAACTTAGGTGTTATTAAACAGCCGGGTGCTACTTATAGGTTTAAATGGAAACCAGCTACTTATCTAAATTCAGATACTATTGAAGCACCAATAACAACACCTGCTAACAATATTTCCTACACAATTGAAATAAGCTCATCACTTAATAATTGTAAATCTTTTGATACAGTATTTGTAGACGTATTGGATGGTTTCATATTACACAACTTGGATACAGCAGTATGCGATGGAAGTGTAGTGAATGCAAGGGTTACCGGTGACAATAGGTATACTTTTACATGGTCTTCCGGAACGCCGGGTGTATTTAGTAATGTGAATGATATGGCACCTGTTATTACCCCTAGCCCTATCGGAAAAGATAAATACGTAGTTAAGGCTACACACCCTAATTGCCCCGGCAAAGACAGTGTAGCTGAATTTGATATAGAAGTACAACCACAACCTACCGTTACATTGGGTAATGACAAATCTCTTTGTGAAGGTGATACTACTAAATTGCAAGCTTTTGTATTTCCTGCAACATACCCATTTGCATTAAACTGGACACCAGGTTCATCGCTTGATAATTCTACTACCTTACTACCAATATTTACAGCCCAACAAACTACTACACTTACACTTACAGCATCTACCTCAGCTGGTTGTACTGCATCCGACTCGATGAAAATTACTGTATTCCCTGCTGAGTTTATATCTGTAACAGGTGATTCTGTTATATGCCCTGGCGAAAAAGTACCTTTATCTGTAAAGGGTAATGGTATGAAGTCATTCAAGTGGTATCCGGACTTTGGTATAAGTAGTACAACAGACCCCAACCCAATAGCTAGTCCAATGAATACACAACAATACTTCGTGTATGCAGTTGATACGAACTCATGCCATGATACAGGCACTGTAAAAATAATTGTAAACCCTGCAGGACGATTATTCCTGCCAGATTCAGTAAGAATATATCCTGGTGAGTTTTATCAAATGGACCCCATGGGCAATTGTAGTTACTTTACTTGGTTTCCACCATTAGGATTGTCAAGATCAGATATATCCAATCCTATTGCAAAGCCGGAAGTAAATACCAGATACGTAGTGTCTGCTACTACTGAATCTGGCTGTACAACAACAGACTCCATAACTATTTTGGTATCCGACGAAAGTCTATTGGATGTTCCTAATGCGTTTTCACCCGGATCTCCATCAAACGGCAAGTTCAAAATATTGCGTCGTGGTGATGCAACACTAAAAAACTTTACGATTTACAACAGATGGGGTATGAAAGTATTTGAGACAGCTGATATTGATAAAGGATGGGACGGCACTTACAATGGAGAACCACAACCTTTAGGAGTATATGTTTATACGATAGATGCTGTTAATGTTAATGGCAAACGCTTTACTAAACAAGGCAATGTCACGTTGGTTAGATAATAGAATAAATTTACTAAGCATCATAAAAAAAGAAACGCACCGAATATTCGGTGCGTTTCTTTTTTTATGATGATAAAACTAAATACCAATTTTTGTAATGATATCAGCCGGAATTGCTTTTTTATGTAGTAAAATGGCTGTTGTCTTATATTTCACGTATGCCTTCGTTAGATA
>CALESY010000021.1 GCA_937919945.1 uncultured Chitinophagaceae bacterium
ATAGGTACATATCAATATATCATTGACTATTAACTTATACCTAACTTGTGTTTTGAGTAATTGTATTTCGCCGTTACTCTGCAATATTTTCAATACAGCATAACGCTCTGCCTCTTTTTTGGAAGCAAAGCGTTTGCCGTCTATTCGTTTAGGCTTATTGCCGTATTTATTTTTTCGGCTGGTCCGTATTATTAGTACCCTGGTCATTTGGTGGTTGTGGTGGTTGTGGTGGTATCCAATCAACCGGTAAACCTTTGAAGCGTTTATAATCCTCTTGTAATTCTGCAAATAATTCATCAGGTATATAGCTTTGCATACGCACAACTTCTTGCCAGCTGATCATTCCTGATTTTAATTGTTCTTTTAGCGCGGTTACTTCTTTTACCGGATCAATCATTTCCCGGCGAGGTGTAGTCCATGTAACACTTACCGATGTTCGTATATCCTTTATATTTTCTACTTGTGCAACTGCATCAAGGAACCAACCATACACCGTTTCACAAAACATGCTTATGATACAATTCCATTGCCAATCATCGAAGTTTCTGCTACTTTCTATCCAACCCATACGGCCGCTGCTGAAATTTACACGGCTATAATCGCCTGTTAATTGTTCATAGCTTACACCATAACCTGCAGCAATTTCACGCTTGTATAGTGTAATAAATGGCTCAAATGTGCTACTACCTGGTGGTGTGCTGAAACGTATATCTTCTTTAGGACCTAGTTTATAAAGACTTCCAGGCTCTATTTTCATGTTGCGCAAATCATCATAATCTTCAGAATTGCTATCATCATCTTCATCCTGGTTTGTAACAAATCCGGCAAACGCCGCACCTGTTTTCTTTGCCATTATTTCACTGTCCTTGTAATCATCCAAATCCTTTTCTGTCAAGATTGTTGCTGAACCAAACGGTACACCTCTATCTTGTCCGGGCCTGTCAACTTCATGCGAATGTGCTATATCTTCAATTTTAATAAATACGCTTTCTTCAGCACGTATATCCGGGTGTACAGGGAATATCCAATAGCCAATTCTTTTACCCTCACTGTTATACTCTATACCACTTTGTATATAACCACCGCTAGTTGTTTTATCTTCATTTTTCATGCTGTCTATGAAGTCAGGCTCTAACAACATGATTTGTAAACCTAGTTTGTTTACTGAAGATGGTACACGTTTCCTAATCGCTATACATTCACCGCTTAGTGCAACGGTTTTCATGCTCAGCTTTTCAAGGAAATAGAAATTACCCTTTTCGTTCCAATCACAAATTCTACTTTCACCCCATAATTTCCAATGGTCTTTTAGTTTTTTAACTAATGCTTGATTTTCTGATTTTGGGGTTGGTATTATACCAAGTCCGACAACATTATTAGCAATCACACGCACAGCACGTTTTGTTGTGGGTGTGTTTTTATTCATGTAACGGCTTCTTTCTCGTAAAGCCTTGTTATACTTAACAACTTCTTTATTGGCGCTCTGTCCATTCGCACCTTTAAAACCTGCACCGCGCCGGCCAGTGGTAGCACCTTCCCAATGACGGTATAGATCATCCCTGTCAGTCATGCGTTGTAATCTCTTATCAATTAAATACGCATCTGCTTTAGCTTGCATCCTTTTTAAAGAATATCCAGGGGCAATAAACCCAATAAATTGTTCAAAACGGTTCATGCTATGTGCCTTTTGTGAATGATGTTTTTATGAATTTGCTTTTGCGCTTTTTTATACCCAACTCGACTTCCATCTTATCCTTGATATCATACATTTCTTCAAGGGTTCTGAATTTTACTTTTTTATCGCCATAGTCAACTTCTAAGGCTCCAAGCGCAATTGCTTCCTTTAGTTTATTGTATTGATCAGTAGTGTATGCCATCAGGTTTTATTTTCCAGTTTGATGTTAGCAACAACAATATTTGCATCTAAGTTCGTTGCTATTTGCTTAATATCTCTTATGGCATGGGCAATCGTTAGGTTGATGTTTTTGCGGGTATCTATATTTTCACACGCTTCAAAAATGCTAGGTTTTTGCCTGTCAAACATTGTGGCAATTTTACCTAACTCCATATTGGCCTCAGTTTTCATTAGGTAAAACAACACTTGCCGTTT
>CALESY010000022.1 GCA_937919945.1 uncultured Chitinophagaceae bacterium
GTTAAACAACGGTATTTTAATGGGAAATTTCCCGTTTTGGAGTGGGAGATTTCCCGACGTCTTTGGGTATTGGTCTTTAGTCTTTGCTGTTTAGTATTCTGTATCACTCCTCAATTTTTCTGCAGACTTTTTTGTAGGTCCTGCCAAGTGCTGTCTGTTATCACGTTTTGAATGCGCTTGGTTTTCCCTTTACTATAGTTGATAATATAGTTAGCTCTCTCTTTAGATTCAGGGTGGCTGCTTATCCATGCAAGATATTTGCTGGCGCTATTTTCCTCTGTAGCTAGTTTGTACATGAAATTGGCAAAAGATTCGGGTTTTAGTTGCGCATTCAGCATGTAATCAACGGCTTGGATGTCTGCTTCTTTTTCCAGTGTTCTTTCAAATGCAGAGGAAGAAAGCATTTTGGCTACTTCTTGTAGTATTTGCGTGCTATTATTGCCGGTTGTAATTGAGATTAAAGCGGAAAGCCCTATTTCCTGTATCAATTTCTGCATCACATGGTTAAGCTCAATGTGGGCGATTTCATGGCTGATAACACCGCCTAGTTCATGCTGCTCATTTGCTTTGACTATTAGTCCGCTATAGACAACCAGATGCCCGTTAGGTAAAGCAAAGGCGTTTACTTCATCTTCATTCACAATATGTAATTGAATTTTCTCCCTATCAATATTATTAGTGGTACAGATGTGTGTTACAATGCTGTCAACGGCAGCAACAACTTGAGGTTCCTTGTTTTCTTCTTCGGCAAATAGTTCCCAGATAAGTTTTCCTAATTTCTCTTCGGTCTTTTCTTGTTGCTGTTTTACCTTAAAGATGTGCATCCAGTCAAACTGCATCAGGATGCCCCATGTGAGCAGGAAGGCAAGTACAATGGTTATGCCTTGAAATATAACTTTTTTCATCTTTACGGTTTACAGATTAAGTTGGTAAGATTGCCATAAAACCACCATTGTACGTGAATGCCTTTTCTGGTTTTTATGGCTGTAAAAATGGTGGCGATGAACTCAATCAGGTTAAATACTATAGCTGCCATGATATAAGCAATGTATTTACTGTTGATGGACTCATCAGTGAATAGGATTGATATTGTCCACCAAAATCCATAACTGTTAATAATAAGGACGGATGCCTGAGAGAGTAGTGCCTGCGTGCAATGCCATCTTACGAAATAGGTGGATTTTCTGTTGCCCAAATAGAAAATTCCAGTTGCTATAAGATTAATGATTGGTAATGGCAGACCAACAATGATGGCTACCAGCGACATTAGATAGCTATTAGAAGCTGCTTCAGACTCGTGTTCGCCGGGTTGCGGCATCTGTATATTATTTGCAGTCATAGTCCTTTTTCAATTGTCCAAATCCAGTTAATCAGTATGGCAAGTAATAACGGGATATACAAAGCAGGTTTACGTAAGCGGGTTTCTATAAACAGATAGCTTTTTAGAAGGCTTTCTTGTTTCACCAACAGATCTCTTGCAATCCAGATTGGAATTATGAGCATAAAAGCAGCAATGATATAGCCAATTGGGTTTAGCATCAACGCCTGCATAAATTGAGCATGCATGATTGCTTCAACTGCGCGTGTACTGCCGCATGATGGGCAGGGTAGACCTATTGTATTTTTCATCAGACAAATGCTTACTTCATGATGATCAGTATGATTTGTGCTGCGGTTGAAAAAAAGCCAGGAATACCCTGCTGTACATGCCAGCAATAGGATTGCGTAAAGTTTATTTCTTGAAAGAGCCATTTATAAAATCTGGTGAAGCTTCTGTATGTTTTTTTCTCTTGTGGCACCTTGGATGAGGAACCAGTCAATAATTGCCCAAATGCCGATTCCTCCACATGTCAGTAACTTACCAACGCCGAGACCGGTATCACCAATTAGAAAACGGTCAATCCCTAAGTTGCCAGCTAGTATGGAAACGATAAGTGTAGTGGTGGGGTCTTTGAATTGAATTGTTGACAACATTGCCCATTTTGATTCATCAGCATTAAGCAATTGTTCTCTGATACTGCCGAGGTGATGACTTTCGAAAAATTTAGCATTGGTCATAAGAAACATGTCGACTTTCTGTGCATCCATTGTGTTCAGTTTTGGTTTTAAAAATGATAAAATGATTCCGTGTTTGTGTTAAAGCATAAACCGTCGATTGCAATCATCATCAGACATAGCACTAAGCGATGCTATGATTGAGATAGATTACAAAAGCTACAGCTTTCAGTAAACACGGAAATTATTGGGGGATGCAACTAAATTAGCAAGTCTTCTAATACAAATGCCATTTTGAGATGAGTATTTTATAGGTTTCATGTTTTTGTGAATGTATTGTGGATTGGATTTTATCGTAAATGATTGCTTAAGGCGTTAAGCCTTCAGCCTTTAGCTTTCAGCATCAATACAAGCTTTTCTCGCAAAGCGCGCAAAGTGTATTAGGTGCGCAAGTCTTTCAATAGTCTTTGCGTGCTAAAAACACTTGGCGTCCTTAGCGTGAAACTTTTTAAATTCCATACTAATCATCTTTCGTGGTAGAAAAACCATAAACCCGCCTACGCTAAAGCTTTGGCGGGCAAGCCAAATACCCTCACTATAATCCTCTCTCTTTCAGAATTGTTTCCAGTGCTTGGTTTTCTTTGCCTTTT
>CALESY010000023.1 GCA_937919945.1 uncultured Chitinophagaceae bacterium
AAAATATAATTTGTACTACGGTTTTTTTAATATCTGTAAATGGTACTTCTACCATGGTTATCTCTTTTTTCTTGCCCTCTTTTACCTCCAGCACCATTTTATCTTCCTGTACTTCTTTCAGTACACCCAATATGTCTTTGCCTTCGTTTCGGGTTATAAGTACCGTCCTGCCTATGTTCTTTTTATATTGCCTGTCAGACATCAGTGGTTCATCAACACCCGGGCTAGATACCTCAAGCGAAAAATCACCATCCGGAAACATTGCTTCGGCTTCTATTAACTTATAAAGCTTTCTGTTTATCTCTGCACTTTTACTGATTGATAAACCTGCATCTGCATCCAGATACAGTTTTATATTATTAGTAGGTTTAATTTTGATATGCACAATAAACATATCCGTACCATCCAACAATGGTTCAGTTAATAACTTTATTTTTTCTAATATGGCACTCATGGGTAAAAAACAAGGGGACTATTATGTCCCCTTCTTTCGAATTATATCCAATGCAAATATAGGTAGTTTTCTGTTTTCAGCCAAAAAACAGCCATTCGGACAATTATATTTTCATTAACGATGTATGATGGTGCTTTTTGTACCTTTGAATATATAATATGATACTTAAGTTTATAATCTGGTCTATTGTCTTGACACTGATAGTGCGGTTTGTATTCCGTTTTTTGTTTCCGGTTATGACAATGACTAAAATGGCACAGGAAAGGATGGCACAGATGCAACAGCAAATGGAAGATATGCAAAGAAGGCAACAGGCAGCATCTCAGCCATCTCCTCGACCTAAAAAGAATATTGACGGCGATTATATTGACTACGAAGAAGTAAAATAATTATTGTTTGGGAAGGAATATATTACCTTCAATCGTCATGCCTTTTTCAAGATAGATGGTTTGTATGCCTACTGATTTTGCCCCTTCTATATGCTGGGGGCTATCGTCGATAAACAACGTATTGGCAGCTTTCAGTCCGTTTTCTTCCAGTATCTTCTCAAATACTTCCGGGTTTGGCTTGCGCATACCTATACGGTGAGACAGATATACCTTATCGAAAAATACACCCAGTGATGGCATGCCGTGTGTTTTGTAGAGTAAATCGTTAAAGGATGCCTCATGTATCTCGTTGGTATTACTTAATAACAGCAAGTCATAATATGGACGCAACTGCTGCAATATCTGCAACCTGCGTAGCGGAAAATCAAGCAACATAGCATTCCATGCATTTATAATTTGTTCTTTCGTAAGCGGTTTACCACCCATCTGCTGCATCTGGTTGATGAAGGTATCTGTAGTTATTTTACCTGTTTCAAAATCATCGAACACTGTTGTCTGACTAAGTTGGCTGTAGCGTTGAGGGAAGTCTGTAATGCCTAGTTGGACAAAAGCGTCCTCTGTTTTTTTGTAGTCAATATTGAGCAGAACCCCACCCAAATCGAATATTATATGCCTGATACCTTGAATCATTTGGCAAAAATAAAGTTGTAAAGAAGATTTTTCATTTTTCGGGAAATCCCATTACATTTGCAATCCATTTTTGGCATATGCCATGGGTCCTATAGCTCAGTTGGTTAGAGCACCTGACTCATAATCAGGGGGTCCTAGGTTCAAGTCCTAGTGGGACCACAATCATATACAAAAGGTTTCAAGCTGCAAGGTTTGAAACCTTTTTTGTTACATAGAATTATTGTAAAGTATGTTAAAAAGATGCATTAATAGCACTAAATAAACAAAGTATTATAATAGCTCAAGATGCTGTTAAAGGCAGCTTCAAAATCAGAGTTGCTATCTAAGATTTTAATGTTAATGAGTACGTTTTTTCTTTTCCCGTATCTTTAAGTACGGATGCTATATGCTATTGTAGATATCGAAACCACAGGTAGTTATGCCGCAGGAAATGGCATAACAGAAATTGCCATTGTAACACACGATGGCAGGCAAGTGGTAGATTTTTATGAAACACTCATCAACCCGCAGCAGCAAATACCTTATTTCATTGAGCGGCTAACCGGCATTAACAATAACATGGTAGCTGATGCACCGAGTTTTAGCGAAGTAGCAGAAACAATCCATGAACTATTGAAGGACAAGGTGTTTGTAGCACACAATGTCAATTTTGATTACTCGTTCATAAAGCATCATCTGGAAGCCAGCGGATATACCCTCGGTGCAAAAAAACTATGTACAGTACGTATGGCGCGAAAGATAGTACCTGGTATGAGCAGCTATAGCCTTGGTAAGCTATGCCATCAGTTGGGGATTAATCATGCAAACCATCACAGGGCAGGGGGGGACGCAATGGCTACTGCAGACTTGTTTGCTTTGCTTGTTGCCAACGACAAGGAAGATGTAATAATTACCATGCTGAAAGGGCGTAACAGAGAACAGTACTTGCCACCACATCTTCCCGTACAGCAAGTGGATAGCCTGCCTCCAGTGCCAGGGGTATATTATTTTTATAATGTTGCAGGCAAAGCGGTATATGTAGGCAAAGCCAAAAACCTGAAGCGCAGAGTAAAAAGCCACTTCAGTAATAACAAAACAGGTAAACAGAAACAGGATTTTCTGCGAGACATACACCGCATCAGCTATAAGGAATGCGCTACCGACCTGATGGCACATATACTGGAAAGTACCGAGATACGCCGCCTGTGGCCTATATATAATCGTAGCCAACGCGGCTACTTGCCAAAGTTTGGGTTGTATGTGTATGAAGACCAGCAGGGGTATAAACGCTTTACGATAGAGAAGAATAAACAGGTGTACAAACCTGTACATACTTTCAACACCCTGATAGAAGGGCATAACAGGATACGTGAATTAATCAGCGAGTTTGGTTTATGTGCCCGCTTATGCAATCTTGCCAAAGGGGCAGATTGCGCAAACGGTCTGTATGCAGAGGGTTGCAACGGGCAGTGCACTAGGTTGAAAGCGAAAAAATATAATCGACGTGTAGATGATGCCATCAAATGGCTGCATAAACAACTACCTACGTTTGCGTACGTAGATAAGGGTATCACCGATGACGAGCAAAGCTGCATACTGGTAAATAAAGGCGCATTTTATGGTATGGGCTATCTGCATGATGGCGTTTTCCCCGATAGCATATTGGAACTGCAAGAAAAACTAGAGCCGATGCCCGACAATGATTACATACGGAATTTAGTTTTCAAACACGCTGCTGCTTTTCCCGAAAAATGCATCAGTTTTCAAAAACAATAAATAGATGATTTATTGTGCCAGCCAGTATTTGCGCAGCAACCACTCTGCTACTGCAAATAATAGTATCAATACGAAATACCATTTCCAATCTATCAACGGTACGGCGCGTATATTACTTTGTATAACGGGCTTGATGTTGGTATTGTTCTTGATGCTATCTGCCAGCGATGCAATTGATGCTGCGGGTACAAAGCTGCCATTGTATTTAGCAGCGAGTGTATAGAGCATGTTATAGTCTGCTCCTGATTCCATCTGCTCCAGCGGCATGTGTTCTACTGTAAAGCTGCCAGTAGCCGTATGGGTAACGCCATTATAGACAGTACGCGCAGTGTAACTATAAGTACCAGCCGGTAATATACCTATGTTTATCTTGTAGCTGCTACCACTCTTTTCAAAAGAAAAATTTTGCTTTTCGCCATTGCTGTCTGCAACGCTTAGTTGTACATCTGCTGTGTTCACTTGTTGATTAGCAGCGTTCAGTAAGTAGGCATTCATACTGATGCTTTCACCATCGCTCCAAACGTATTTGGATAGCTGCAGTGTAAAAGGCTTATCGTTTGTATTAGTTGCCAAAAAAGCTACCGTCTGCCTTATACATTCGTCAATGGTGTTGTGTGTATTAAAGTTTTTATACTCATACATTCTCCAACGCCAAATACCTTCACCTGTTGTAATGACTGTTGACGGGCTACCCTGACGCAATGCCCACAAAGGCATTTGTTCGCCATCTCGCTGATGAAACAATACATCTGCATCGGGCAGTTCCTGCATATTTCCTTGTGGCACACTAAGCGGCGGCATTTTATCGGCAACGGCTTGTATGTTTTGTGGCAAGGTAAAACTGCTGAACGTGGGGTTGTATGCAGGGTATATATCGCGTGATGCAAGCGGGTTGATGCTAAGCCGCAACGGGGAAGATAATTGCATGATGGCAGCTGGATTGGTTTGGCTGCCCAGTATATGCCATACTGGTTTCTTTACTGCTTCAATATCTCTGCTATTGTTCAGAAACTGAGATGGTAGCTGGTGGAGTATCACTACTTGATAGTCGAACATAGAGGGCATTTCGTTTGCCATCTTCACTGTTACCTTGTAGCTTTCCATACTGCTCAGTGCTTCTTGTATGGCTTTAATATCGGGGTGGGGCGCAGCAGCAGCAATCAGTATTTTTTTCTGTTCATCTACTACCTCTATAAAAACATCTTTGCGGTTGTTGGCAGTGTTTACTTCGCCATTTGTTGCAGGTATGTTGATGGTATAATGATGCAAGCCAGCTTTCGAGGCTTTGATACTGAAAGAAATGGTGCGGTCGTACTGTTGTGCGTTTACAGACAAAGCTGCGGTAGCTATCACTTGCCCGTTTTCTAGAAGCTGTATGTTATTGTTATTACCATTACATAAGCTGGCTACTATGTCTGCTCTAATTTCAAAACTGCTATTAAGTGATACTGTTTTGTTGTGATACACCTGTGTTATGCGTATATCTTTTTGCTTGCTGCTATCCCCAATACCTACGGTATATAATGGGCTTTGCAAAGCAAGTTGCTGAAAAATTGGGTTGCTACCCTGATTGTATTTGCCATCGGTAGCTAGTATAACCGCACCTAGGTTTTGTGTGCCGTAGTATTCTTGTACACTGGCAAGGGTTGTAGCAAGGTCTGTGCTTTGTTGGGTGTAGCGGAACAGGCTGTCTGTTGTTGTATTGCTATTCAGTCCCCATGTTATTACTTTATAGTTAGGGGCTAATTTGTCAATCAGCGTTTGAGCGTTCTTTTTATACGTATTGCTGTCTTTACCCAATGCATCGGCTATGGATGCGGAATTATCCTGCACAAAAACAACGATGGGTTTCTGCGTTTCGTTGTTGGTGATACTGATGACGGGCGCAAGCAGCAATAACAAAGTAAGCAATACCACCACCCCACGCAATGTAGCCGTGAGCCAAGGCTGGGGTGTACCGCGTTGCTTATCTGCCCGATATACCCAATACCCTGCCGCGGCAGATAGTAAGATAGCTATGCACCATAATAGTAGTTGCATTATCCTTGCAATCTAATGAAAAATGAGGTGCAATAACATTCGCAAAAAGGGTGATATGTGTAACAGGCTTGTTAAAAAAACTAATCGGATGTGTTGATAGGTATATAAATATTTTGCTTTTAGCAATACAAGTAAGAAAAAAGTGAATTGCTAATTTTGCATGATGAGAATGCATACTGTAAGGTCTGAGGCTGACAAACAGGCTTTTTTAGCATTACCCGTTACAATCAACAAGAATAGC
The DNA here is from genome assembly GCA_937919945.1 of uncultured Chitinophagaceae bacterium. Lineage (GTDB taxonomy): Bacteria > Bacteroidota > Bacteroidia > Chitinophagales > Chitinophagaceae > Polluticoccus. The sequence continues at coordinate 5,510 of CALESY010000023.1, forward strand.
ACCAACTGGATACGCCCGTTGGATAAGGATATAGAAGAAGTATTTGACCCCCTGAAAAACAAATTCTTCAAAAAAGGGGAATGTGAACGATGGTTGCTGCAAGACGATAATGGCAAAATAATAGGCCGCATAGCTGCTTTTATAAATCAACAATATAAAAACGAACAATCCACAGGGGGCATTGGTTTCTTTGAATGTATAAACGACCAGCAAGCAGCTGATTTCATGTTTGACCATTGCAGGCAATGGTTGCAACAGCGAGACATGGAAGCAATGGATGGCCCCATCAATTTCGGCGAGCGCGATAAATGGTGGGGGCTATTGGTAGAGGGCTATCAGGAGCCTTTGTATTGCATGAATTATAACCCCGATTATTATAAAGAACTATTCTACAACTATGGTTTTAAGGTGTATTACGAGCAGGTTTGTTTTGCGCTGAAAGTAAAAAACCGCTTACAGGATAAATTTTACGAAGCCTATGAACAATACGCAAAAGATCCAAACTATAGCGCCATGCACATCCGTAAAAACCAGTTGGAAAAGTTTGCCAAAGACTTTGCATACATCTACAACAAAGCATGGGCAAAACATGGGGGCGGTAAAGAACTGGAAGAAAAAACAGTGATAAAAATGTTCCATACCATGAAGCCAGTAATAGATGAAAGCATACAATGGTTTGTGTATTATAAAGGCGAACCGATAGGCTTTTGGGTAAACCTGCCCGACCTGAACCAATATTTTAAATACTTGAATGGCAAATTTGGACTATTGCAAAAGCTTCGATTTTTATGGCTGCAAAAGTTTGGTAAGTGTACGCGTTTTGTAGGCCTTGCTTTTGGCATTATACCCGAATTTCAGGGGAAAGGGGTAGATGGTTATCTGATAATGAGTGGTGCTAAAGTAATACAAGCAGCTGCAAAATATGAGGACTATGAAATGCAATGGATAGGCGACTTCAACCCGAAAATGATAAACATTGGTGAAAGCCTCGGTACTTACCGAAGCCGCAAACTGCAAACTTTACGGTATTTATTTGATAGAAATAAAGAGTTTGCTCGTCATCCGATGATTGACTAACAGTTGGTTACTTTAGCCATTTATAAAGCTTGATTGTTTCTGCTGCTTCTTTCACATCATGCGCTCTTAAAATATTTGCCCCTTGTTGCAAAGCTACCATATGCAAGGCTGTAGTGCCGTTTAGTGCGCCATCAGGGTTGGTATCAAGCACTTTCCATATCATGCCCTTACGCGATATGCCCGCCAATACAGGTTTCCCAATTATATGCATTGTATGCATGTTGCGTAACAGTTCGTAATTATGCTCCAGCGTTTTACCAAAACCAAAGCCAGGGTCAATAATGATGTCTTTTAGGCCTGCTGCCTCACATTTATCAACCATTTCTTTGAGGTAGTCCAGTATGTCTTGTGTAACATTGTTATACAGTGGGTTTTGCTGCATGGTAGCAGGTGTTCCTTGCATGTGCATGGCTATATAAGGTACTTGCAGTTGCGCTACGGTGGCTATCATATTACTGTCTATACTACCACTGCTTACATCATTTATGATAGATGCCCCTGCTAAGACAGCCTCAGTGGCCACTTTGCTATGATATGTGTCAACCGACAACCATGCTTCAGGAAAATGATTGTTCAGAGCTTCAATGGCGGGTAATACCCGCTTCAGTTCCTCATCTGCAGCTATAATGGTGCTGCCAGGTTTGGTACTTGCCCCGCCTATGTCCAGTATGGCAGCTCCTTCGTTCAGCATACGTTCGGCGTTACGCAATATGCTGTCTGTATCACTGTCACGCCCCAGATTGTAGAAGCTATCAGGCGTGGCATTGAGGATACCCATTACAACAGGTGTAGATATGTCCAACAACCTACCCTTAGCTTGGAGGGTGGTTTGTACGGGTAAAACTGTATTTTTGAAACTCATAGCACTACAAAGAAAATGCAGGATAGCGTAAGCGCAAACACAATGACGAATACTTTAGCACAATATAGGGCAGTGGTAGGCCGCTGCAAAGATATGTACGTTAAGAAAGCCAGAGATTACGGTACGTCTTGGCGGGTGCTACGGGGTATATCTATTGTCGACCAGATATATATAAAAGCATGGCGCATACGCCAGATACAGGAAACAAGGCAACAAAAAATAGGAGATAGTATAGAAAGCGAGTTTGTAGGCATTGTCAACTATGGCATCATTGCGCTTATACAAAATGCTATGTCAGCAGATGCACCTACAGACCTGAGCTATGAAGAGGCAAAACACTGGTATGAGCTGAAGGCACAGGAAATAGAAGACCTGATGCAGCAAAAAAACCATGATTATGGCGAGGCGTGGAGAGAACTTTCGCAACAGTCGTTTGTTGACCTGATATTGGTAAAGCTGCTCCGTATTAAACAAATTCTTGCTAACGATGGACAGACAATAGTATCTGAAGGCGCAGATGCTAACTTTTGTGATATTGTAAACTATGCCATATTTGCACTGATAAAAATAGATGAAGCGAAAGAATAGGGTTTAACAGTTTATTACAAACTCATTTATAAATTTAGTAGTCAATACATACGCATAAACCAATAAATATGAAGTACATACTTTGGCTGATAAGAATAGTAGTAGGTGTTCTGTTTATTTTCTCGGGGCTTGTAAAAGCCAATGACCCGCTTGGGCTCAGCTATAAAATGGATGAATTCTTTGAAGTATGGAAAATGCATTGGATGATGCCATTCTCTCTGTCGCTATCTATACTGATGATAGCATTTGAAATCATTGCAGGGGTAGCGGTATTGCTGGGTTATGCACAAAAAGTATTTTCGGTACTGCTGTTATTGCTCATCGTTTTCTTCACATTCCTTACAGCCTATGTATTGTTTAGCGGCAAGATAAAAGAATGTGGCTGCTTTGGCGATTGCATTAAAATAAGCAACGAAGAAACTTTTTGGAAAGATGTGGCATTGACCGTGTTAGGATTAGTGCTGTTTATTTACCGTAAAAAAATACAGCCTGTTTTTAGTGGTAAGATAGGTACGCCATTGATGTTGCTTACTGCTATCTTCTCCTTCGGTGTGCAGTGGTATGCTTTGGGGCATTTACCTTTCCACGATTGCCTGCCATATAAAATTGGCACAAACATTCATAAAGACCGCCAGATACCACATGGTGCTACGCCCGATGTCTATGAAACCGTATTGGTGTATGAGAAAGATGGTGTGAAAAAAGAATTCAATACCCAAAACTTCCCTTGGCAGGACACTACGTGGAAGTATGTAAGTAGCGAATCGAAATTGATTAAAAAGGGCAATGCCGAACCGAAAATAAAAGACTTTATTATATCCGACTACGATGGTAACGATGTAACAGAAAGCATATTGACAACACCTGGCAATACACTGCTGGTGTTTGTAAAAGATATAACAAAAGCCAATACAGCCAATATGGACAGGCTGCACAGTCTGATAGAGGATGCAGAAAAAAACAATGTGCCAACGTATATATTATGCTCTGCTACCAAAGAAGATGCTCTGGCATTCCGCAAAGCGAATAATATAGATAAGGGCATTCTGTACATGTTTGATGCTACAGTAAGCAAAACAGCCATGCGTTCTAATCCCGGGCTGATGCTGCTGGAACAGGGTACGATACGTGGTAAATGGAGCTATAAAGATTATCCTGCAACTCTGGCGGACGCTAAATCTGGTAAATAGTGTTGCGCTTTCTGGTACGGCGCATACGGTATAGCCTGCTTGTATTGGCAGGTGTCGTTACTGTAGTGTTCTTCCTGTTCAATGTACTGCCGGGAGACCCTGCAAGGCTTACAATGGGGCAACGCAGCGACCTTGCTTCTGTAGAGAATGCACGCCGTGAAATGAACCTTGACAAGCCGCTGGTAACACGTTACCTGCTTTACCTCAATGATATTTCACCCATAGGCTATCATAAAACAGATAGTGTAGATAAAGCTAAATACAGTTACGCTACGTTACTGCCACTCGGTGACTATGTACTTGGCATCAAGTGGCCATACTTAGGCCGAAGTTATAATACTAAACGAGAGGTAAATGCCGTGCTGATAGAAGCACTACCCGGCACTATTATACTGGCACTGGCAGCCATGCTGATAGCTACATTGTGTGGTATATTACTTGGCATAATGGCTGCATTGAAAAAAGGTACATGGATGGATACGTCTACGATTGCAGCAAGTGTAGCAGGGGTGTCAATGCCTTCCTTCTTTGCCGGATTGGTAATTGCTTATGTGTTTGGCTACTTGCTGCACAGCTATACGGGGCTGAACATGACAGGCAGCCTGTGGGAATACGATGCCATAAACGGACGATACCTTGCACTGCAAAATCTCATGTTGCCTGCCATTGCACTTGGCATCCGGCCGCTGGCTATTATTACACAACTTACACGTAGTGCCCTGCTCGATGTGCTCTCGCAAGACTATATCCGTACCGCTTATGCCAAAGGGCTATCTACAGCCCAAGTGGTTTTCCGTCATGCGCTGCCCAATGCGCTGAACCCTGTGGTTACCGCCATATCTGGTTGGTTGGCAGAGTTGTTGGCAGGTTCTTTTTTTGTAGAGTATATTTTTGGATGGAAGGGTGTAGGTAAAATAACCGTTGATGCACTCGATAAGTTCGACTTCCCATTAGTGATGGGTTCTGTACTGCTCACCGCTTTTATCTTCATCATCGTCAACCTGATAACGGATATGCTCTACGGTTGGCTCGACCCGAGGGTGCGTTTGGGCTAATAAAACACAACCACTGTAGAATCAGAGAATACTTTGTTTTTATCCGTTTTGCCTGTTACATAAAAAGTATATAACCCTTTAGCGAGGCTCGTGTCCGGCTCTTTGTTAAAACCTAAGATAGTGCCATAGAAATACTTGTTGTCATTACCTATAGTATTACTCTCAGATAACAACATGTATTCAGGATATGAAAGCAGGTTGTCGTTGGCACTGATAGTTTTATCTGGAAATATTATGGCTTTATTACAGAATATTTTTATCTCGCTTTTAAGTATGCCCTCATCTATTATAGGTGGTGAATATACTTTGCGCTTTGCTAAATTCTGACACGACTTGCCTTTTAGGGTTGTATTAAGTGCCTTTACTTCAATAAAGTATGGCTTTTTGGGGCTATTACTTATTTGTACAGAGTCGTTTTTGTAAGTATATATATCTGCACCATAGTAGGTTAGTCTGTCTTCTGATTCCCTACAACAGGACGATAGGTGGAGTGTAACTGTTAATGCGCAACACATAGTTAAAAGGATAGTTGTATATCTTTTCATGATACAGTTTTAATAATTCTGTAACGACAAACTATATGCCAATTGGATGTAATCAGTTCTTAATAATCCTTAATAGTTATACAGTAATGTATATGCTTACTAATGTTAACGGGCAATTAATAGTAAAGTGGTTTACAAAACAACTTTAACTCCAATGTTACCAAATCATTAAGTATTGTTTATTAATTTCTTAGGGAATTGTTACCAAAATACTTTTGCGCGCATTAAATCAATAAGACAACATGCGCCAAGCATTCAAATCAGGGATTACGGTATTATTAGCAACTGTTTCGTTTGCCACAGCCAACGCCCAAAAAGGCGACCAGATGGAACTGAAACAAGAGGCCAGCAAAAAGAAATGGTATGAGTCTTTCAGCATTAGGGGCTACGTACAGGCCAGGTACAACCGTATATTGGAAACAAATGACAAATTGAGTTGTGAGCAGTGTGACCGTAGTTGGGGTGACAATGGAGGGTTCTTCCTCAGGCGGATACGAGTTATCTTCTTCGGGCAGATAAGCAAACAAGTATATTTTTATCTGCAACCCGACTTTGCGAGCTCAGCATCTACCACAGGCCTACACTTTGGGCAGATAAGGGATATGTACTTTGATTTGGGTGTGGATAAGAAAAATCGCTTCCGCTTTCGTGTAGGACAGAGCAAAATACCTTTCGGGTTTGAAAATATGCAATCAAGCCAGAATCGTTTGCCACTAGACCGTGCTGATGCCCTGAACAGCGCATTGAGCAACGAGCGCGATTTGGGTGTTATGTTTTACTATGCACCTACTTATGTGCGAGAACTATATGCAAAATTGGTAAATGATGGCCTCAAGGGTTCGGGTGACTATGGTGTATTTGGTGTGGGTGTCTATAACGGACAAACTGCTAATCGTCCTGAACTGAATAATGATCGACACACAGTAGCAAGGCTTACTTATCCATTCAAAATAGGCAACCAGATAATAGAACCGGGCATACAGGGCTATACCGGCTTCTATACAATGCCTACAGACCAGTTGTCTACAGGCACAAAGGTTAGGAAAGATATGACCTATATTGATAAGCGTGTGGCAGCTACATTTGTCCTTTACCCCAAGCCATTCGGTATATTAGCTGAATATAATATAGGTAAAGGACCGGAATTCAATACACAGACGGATAGTATCGAAGCAAGGGATTTGACAGGTGGTTTTGTAACTATGAACTATATGTTGAAGTATAAAAACCACATCTTTATTCCTTTTACACGCCTGCAATACTATGAAGGTGGTAAAAAACATGAACGTGATGCAAGAAGTTATAAAGTAAACGAAGTTGAAGTAGGCGTAGAATGGCAGCCTGTCAAGCAGTTTGAACTGGTAGCCATGTACACCATTTCATCGCGCAGGTTTGAGGATTTTGCAAAACAAAACAACTTGCAGCAAGGCTCACTGCTACGCCTGCAAGCACAGATAAACTTCTAAGTATTAATGTGTAGTGATTATATAATTAAATAATATTAAAGCTAAGGTTAAGGAATTATTAAGCATTCAATGCTTATTCTATAGCTTTGGCAAACAAAAATACTTTTGCTAACTATTCAATTCATATTTATATGGCTTTTGCATCTATAATGAAAATCTTCCTGCCTAAAGACAGGGTATTCTATGGCTTATTTGAAGAAGTGAGCAGTAACCTCGCACAAATGAGCGACATATTTACAAAAGCAATTGCTGAAAAAGATTCGACTGCAAGGCACAATCTGCTTAAAAGTCTGGAAGAATGGGAGCATAAAAATGATGAGGTAACACATAAAATATTCATAGAACTGGGTAGAAACTTTATTACCCCATTCGACCGAGAGGATATACATTATTTAGCTACATCATTAGATGATATCGCTGACTACTTGTGGGGTGCGTCTAAACGTGTGATGAACTACGGTATAGATGATATTGACGATGTAACCCAAGACTTTGCCAATATCATTTCAAAGTCAATAAAAGCACTCAACAAAGCCATCTATGGTTTGCGCGACATGAAAGATATACGCTCACTGACAGAGGCTTGTGTACTGATTAACAGCTATGAGAACGAAGGCGATGATACGCTGGATAAGGGTATGATGCATCTGTTTTCATCAAACATAAACCCTGTTGAAATCATTAAGAAAAAAGACCTGTACCAGATGCTGGAAATTGTGACCGATAAATGTGAGGATGCCGCAAACGTGATTGAGTCAATCATCATCAAATACGTATAAAACATCGGTACAAAACAGACAATATGTTTACTTTTTTAGTAGTCATTATAATACTGGCTTTGGTGTTTGATTACATCAACGGTTTCCACGATGCTGCCAACTCTATTGCTACGGTTGTATCTACCAAAGTACTAACTCCGTTTCAGGCGGTGGTGTGGGCAGCGGCATTCAACTTTGTCGCATATTTTGTTTTTCAGGACCATGCTGTAGCCAATACCATAGGCAAAACAGTGTATCCGGAATTCATTACTCTTCCGGTGATATTTGCAGGCCTGATAGCTGCCATTGCATGGAATCTGCTCACTTGGTGGTATGGCATTCCATCCTCCTCATCACATACACTTATCGGTGGTTTCGCGGGTGCAGCCGTTATGCACGCGTATATGACAAAAGGGTTTATTGCATTCAGTTCAATAGTAGAGATTGAAAAAATATCCAAGACTGTACTGTTTATCTTCCTTGCACCCATCATTGGTATGACGATATCCATGTTTATTACCTTAGTTACCATCATGCGCAATGTATGGGCGAGGATAGGCATTATTATTATTGTAACTGCCGGTACGTGGATGCTTTTCAACAATTTTGAGCAAAACAAGATTAAAGAGAATGTAGATAAGCTATATAAAGTAGACAAGTACGAGAAAGAGTTTAAGAAGCACCCTGATGATGAAAAGTTGAAGGAAAAGCTGGATAAGGCAAAATCAGAGTCAAAAGAAGTAATGGCAATTGCACGCTATTACGATAAACTAGGTGCAGAAGCTATCGCAGACAGTATGCAGATATTGGGCCTTACGGAATCTGTAGGTGCCAATAAGGCTAAAGATGAGGTGAAAAAAGTATACGGTCTTGATAGTATAAAAGCAGTGTCTATTGCAAAACCCGAACTGAAACCTTTGGCCGATAGCCTGAATGAAGTAGTAGAAAGTGTAAAGAAACTGACCAAGATGTATGGGGCAGTTCCTAACGACCAACTGGCAGATAGTATTGCTACTGTGTTGGGTATGACAGAAAAACAACATGCTAAACTGTCAAAAGGTATTGATAAGATTGATGTTCATAAAGACATAGTTAAAACGCTCAAAAAGGGTGATAATTCATTCCTGATGTATGCGTTGATTATTGTTGTTGCTATATTCATACTCAGCTACATATATGTAGATGCCCTGCGTGACCCAAGCGCAAGCCGTAAAGCCAATATGTTCAAACGCTTGCAGTTATTATCGTCTGCTGCATTCAGCTTAGGACATGGTGGTAATGATGCGCAAAAAGTAATGGGCATTATCGGTGCAGCTTTCGTGGCATATAATACACAGAAGTATCCGGATGTAAGTGCCGCATTAAAAGACCTTGGTTGGGTGCCATTGGCTTGTTATACAGCCATAGCAGCAGGTACGCTCAGTGGTGGTTGGAAGATTGTAAAAACAATGGGTTCGCGCATTACAAAAGTTACACCACTGGAAGGTGTAAGTGCCGAAACTGCCGGTGCGCTCACCTTGTTTATGACAGAGCAGATGGGTATTCCTGTTTCAACAACACACACAATAACAGGTTCTATAATAGGTGTAGGTGCTACCAAACGCCTTTCTGCTGTGCGTTGGGGTGTAACTGTAAACCTGCTATGGGCTTGGATATTGACCATACCCGTGAGTGCTATTATTGCTGCAATAGTATATGCCATCACATCATTGTTTGTATAATATCCCATATTAACAGGAATTTAATTGGTGAAGGCGCTCAAATGAGCGCCTTTTTCCTTTACTTTTGCAGATTGCCTTTTTCAGAACGTAAAAGCCGCAACGCCGAACACAGAGATACTAAAGAATGTCATTACCTGCACTGCTAAAGCACGTATATAACCATGGAACAGAAGAAGTTGTACGCCGTGGTAAAAAAATATTCTACACTGCCGGTGTGCAGATGCTAGATGTTGACCACCTGCTGGAGCAGGTGCGCTTTCGCGTGCGCAACGATGTGTATCAGAATTACTATACTGTTACCATCAATAAATACTTAGATACTAAGAACCTGACTGTGCGATGTCAATGCCCTTACAATATGGGCGATATATGCAGACACGAAGTAGCAGCTCTCTTTCAACTGAATGATATACTACAAAGCGGATTTTTTGAGAATGCAGATATTACTTATGACCAAAAGCACTCAGTAGTGCGTATGAGGCAGGTAAGCCTGCAAATGTTGCGTGTATTTGCATCGCCCGAAATAATTGACAAAGCCACCATTTGGGCAAACAATAAAAAAGTTATTTACACAAGTAATAAGGCTGACCGGGTAGAAGGCGAAGTGCCCGATGAGGAGATGACCTACAAAGTAGTGTTGAAACAAAATGATGAACGCTACTTTGATACCTCTTGCGGATGCGGTGAAAAGAAATACCCTTTATGTGTGCACAAAGCTGCCTTATTTATACAGGTACTTAACGAGCATGGTTCACAATACTTCCAAACCGTACGCGATTGGGACGAACAGAAAAACAAGTTGCTGGCACTCTATGGCTATAGTCTGAAAGATGACTTGACAGGCAAGTTTGAGTTTATATATCAAAACGGCAAACCATTTTTGCGCGTATTGGATACCAGCATTAAAAAAGTAACTACACAACCCGTCTATCATGCGGCTGGCAATGCTACAGCTGTAGTGAAAAAAGAACCGCAAGAAGTAGAGCGTCATCAGGTAATGCCTACCAAAAGGTTGGGTATAGTATTAGACCCTGCAGTTAACTGGTATCCTTTTGTCAACATCATGTTGGTGGCAGGCGAAACAGATGAAGATGGTACTAAATACCTGAATGGTGTGCAACAAGTAGATTTGCAGCAGTATGTCAACCCCATGCAGTTTCGGGAAGAGGAACGAGAGTTGATACCCGTGATACGTAAATTCTCACCAGAAGAAACACTGCGCTATCTGAAAAAGAATTTGCCCTTTGGCGATTTTCTTGACGATTACAATGCTGTACTGAAAGAAACACCCGGTGAAGAAGTTAGTGAACAAGTATGGGAATATCTGCTCCCAAAGTATCACAAGCTATTAGAACGATACAAAGACCACACACTGAGTTTTTTGAAAAGCAGCGGCAAGCAGTTGAGTTCTAAGAGTCTTGAGGCAGTTGCGTTTTCGGGGCATAAAGTACAGGCACAGTTGAGTGCGTTGAAACTTAATAATGGAGATTACAACATACAGCTATCTTGGATAGTAGATGATAAATATGTGCCTTACAAAGAAGTAACTGTGCTGAATGCAGGGCTCATCATGTATGAATATACCATTCACCCCATAGCCAATGTGCAGCAAGTAAGGCTGATAGAACAGTTTTTGCCCGATGGCGAAATGGTGGTAACCGCTACTGAATGGCCTGCATTTTTGCAGGATAAGCTGATGCACTGGAGCCAGATGATGCACGTAAATTTTGGCGATGATATTGTAGAGAATGTAGATGCAGTAAAACCGCAATACAGGTTGTATCTGACTGAGCGCGAACAGGTATTGGTATTACAACCTGCATTTTTGTATAATGGTGTAGAAATAAAATGGGGATTTTTTGGTGATGTGATAGAGCCGCACAATGGCGTGGTGAAAGTAGTGAAACGTGCAGAGGCAGAAGAGCAGGAATACATCAATATGCTGCGCACATTACATACAGATATGCAGCACAATGTAAAAGAACATTACTTCTACATAGCAGCAACATCTGTATTGGCTAATAATTGGTTTTTCCGTTTTGCAGAGGTGATGAAGGAGTGGGGTGTAGAGTTGTATGGTTTCGAAAATCTGAAAAACCTACGCATCAGCACTTACAAGCCTGATACTCGCATACAGGTAAGTAGCGGTATAGATTGGTTTGACGCTACTGTAGAAGTAGTATTCGGCGAACAATCAGTATCGTTGGTAGAGGTGAAGCGCGCACTCGCACAAAAACAAAACTTTGTACGTCTTGGCGATGGTAGTGTTGGGTTACTACCCGACGAGTGGCTGAAGAAATATGCTCTGCTCATAAAGATGGGCGATACAAAAGGGGATAAAGTGCGCCTGAAGAAATTCCACTTCAGTGTATTGGATGAATTACTGGCAGATGTAGATGAAGAAGAACTACAGGAAGAACTGGAAGCCAAGAAAGCACACCTTACAAATATTATTGATAACGACTACAGCAATATTACAGCTCCGACAGATTTAAAAGCTACTCTTCGTCCATATCAATTGGCGGGGTTCCAATGGTTGCTGTTTCTGAAAGAAGCAGGCTGGGGCGGCATACTGGCAGACGATATGGGTTTGGGTAAAACCGTACAGACACTCGCCTTCTTCCTGCATTATAAGAAAGACCACCCGAATGCTAAGTTTATGGTAGTATGCCCTACCACGTTGATGTATAACTGGGAAAATGAGATAAAGAAATTTACACCATCTCTTACCCACTTTATACACCATGGGCCAAAGCGTATGGCATCTGTAAAAAACTTTGAGCCTTACGATATTATCATCACCACATATGGCACTATGCGCAGCGATATCAAAATCTTCAAAGACATGGAGTTTGATTACGCTGTTCTTGACGAAAGTCAATCAATCAAAAACCCGCAATCGCAAGTAGCGAAGGCATCACTATTGCTGAATGCAAAGCACAGGCTGGCGCTAAGCGGTACGCCCGTGCAGAACAATACATTCGACCTTTTTGCACAGATGAATTTCCTGAATCCCGGTATGCTCGGCAGCAGGGAGTTTTTTATGAATGAATTTGCCACACCTATAGATAAGTTTCAGGAAGATGAAGT
>CALESY010000024.1 GCA_937919945.1 uncultured Chitinophagaceae bacterium
TTTATCATTTTATATTATAGATTATAAATTTATCGGGGGTGAATATCGGATAAAATTTCCTTAAAGTATGTAATTGTTTCTTCAAAACTCTTGGTTGATGTACCGCCTGATGCGTTAAAATGCCCGCCACCATTAAAATAGGTACGTGCCAGTGTACTGACATCAAAATCGCCTTTGCTACGGAAAGAGAGCTTTACCTCATCTCCACGCTCGGTTATCATAGTGGCAAACTTTACGCTGCCTATACTTAGTGGGTAGTTTACCAAGCCTTCGGTATCGCCCGTATTAACGCCAAACAATTTCAGGTCTTTGCGAGAAAGGCATATTAATCCCGCGTTATATTTCGGGAAGATTTCCATTTTTTCCAGTAAAACATAACCCAAAAACTGCATCCGCTTTACACTCCAACTATCATATACCTCTTCATGTATTTTGCTGTGGTTCAGTCCTTTTCTTATAAAATCGGCTACCATATCGTGTACACCTGCCGTAGTAACAGGGAAGCGGAACGAGCCTGTATCTGTCATTACACCTGTGTATAGGCAGGCAGCAATATTCAGGTCTATCAAATCATTATCTCCGCACAGGTTGATATAATCATACACCATCTCGCAAGTACTGCTTTTTTCAGGTATGCTAACGCCATAGTCCCACACAGGTTTTGGCATCAGATGATGGTCTATCAATACTTTAGGTGCAGTAGCAGCTGCCAATTGCTCTGTTAAATACTTGGTACGGCTATAGTCGTTGAAATCGAGACAGTAAACAATATCTGCTTCTGCCAATGCCTGCTCTGCTCTCTTACTTTCCGCCTCATAATTCAGGGCATTTTCAACACCAGGTATCCACATCAGAAAGTCGGGTAATTCACTTGGCGATACCGGTGTAACTTGGTGTCCTCTCTTTACCAGATAATGATACAAGCCCATCATACTACCTATGGCATCACCATCGGGTTTGTGGTGTGTTGTAATAAATATCTTCTTAGGTGTTTGCAGTAAAGGTTGTAAATCTTGTATCGGACGCATGACTGTATGGGGAACTACCCCTCGCTTACCCTGATTTTAAAAAAGTAAAGGCTGCAATTTACGCTATACTGTGTTAAAATACACTTAATTAAAAAAAATCATTTGGAGCATTTGAGATTTTACAGGCTTAAATAACCTAACTTTGCGGCGTCAAAACACAATTTATACATATCTATATGTCTAACCGTACATTTACAATGATTAAGCCTGACGCGGTAAAAGCAGGCAACATAGGCAACATCCTGCAAATGATAAACGCTGCAGGTTTTCGCATAGTAGCCATGAAGTATACTCACCTGACAATGGAAACTGCAGGCAGGTTTTATGAGGTACATAAGGAACGTCCTTTCTATGGAGAACTGTGCGAGTTTATGAGCAGCGGACCGATAGTAGCTGCCATACTTGAAAAAGATAATGCAGTTGCTGACTTCCGTACGCTGATAGGTGCTACCAACCCTGCTAATGCTGAAGAAGGTACTATCCGTAAAAAATACGCAACCTCTGTTGGTGAAAATGCTGTGCACGGTTCTGATAGCGATGAGAATGCTGCTATTGAAGGCAATTTCTTCTTTAGTGGTTTAGAGCGTTTCTAAAAAAAAGAGATAATATAAATATTAACAGAGCTACCTACATGGTGGCTCTGTTTGTTTTATAACATACAACTAACATACATTTTAGTATTTTGTATGCTACAAGGGATTTATCACTCATTAAAACAGTTTACCTATGGTTACAATACGTCCGATATACGCGGATGACAGAGAGCGTTTTTTTCAATTGGTTCAAGACAATAAAGAACGGCTTGCAGATTACTTTCCTATTACTATCGAAAAAACTGCTTCTTTAGAGGTTACTGCAGACTCCATTAAGCTATATAACATACTGGCAGAAAAGAATGAACTGTATGTAATGGTAATGGAAAGCAACAACAAAGAAATAACAGGTATCATTTTTCTGAAAAATATTGATGTAAAAACGGGCAAATGCGAGCTAGCCTATTTCGTAGATAAAAACCATGAAAACCAAGGTTATACAAGTACTGCTATACAACAAGCATTAGACAAAGCATTCAACAAACTGAACCTTAATAAAGTCTATTGTCGGGTAGCACCGGATAATGCTGCCAGTAACAGAGTAGCCATCAAAAACGGATTTATGTTGGAAGGTGTGCTGAAACAGGAATTTAGAATTAGCGATGGCAGCCTTGTTGACCTGAACTATTACGGCAAGCTGAGAAACAACTAAGCAGTTTGTATATTGCCGTGGATGAAGAAAATAGGGTTGATATCTGATACACATGGTTGGCTGGACAATGCTGTATTTAAACACTTTGAAGAATGTGATGAGATATGGCACGCAGGTGATTTTGGCAATTATGAATTGATAGAACAACTTAAAGCCTTTAAGCCACTAAGAGGCGTGTATGGCAATATTGACGGGCATGAGATACGTGCTGAATATCCTGAAGTATTGAGATTTACTTGCGAGCAGATAAAAGTGTTGATGATACATATAGGTGGCTATCCCAACAGATATAGTCAACTTGCCAAACAACATATAGAAGAATACCAACCCCAACTATTCATTAGTGGACACTCGCATATACTGAAAGTAATGTATGATGACAAATATAAATGCCTGCACATGAACCCAGGTGCTGCCGGCAAGCATGGTTGGCACAAAGTACGCACCCTGATACGCTTTGTAGTAGATGGCAGCGAAATGAAGCAATGCGAGGTGATAGAACTTGGCAAACGCTGAAAACAATTATCTTCGCAACCTTAATCAGTTTTACAATGGGTATATCAGACATATTATTTAAAAAGAAAGCAGAACAGGCAGCAGCCAACCTGCAAGCAGGCGAAGATTTCTTGGCTACCAACAAACAAAGAACAGAAGTAACTGCATTGGATAGTGGACTGCAATATGAGATACTGAAAGTGGGTGATGGTGCTAAACCAACTGCTTTCAATACCGTTACCTGTCATTATCATGGCACGCTGATAGATGGCACTGTGTTTGATAGCTCGGTACAACGTGGGAAGCCTGCAAGCTTTCCGTTAAATATGGTAATAAAAGGCTGGACAGAGGGACTGCAACTGATGAGCGTTGGCAGCAAATACCGCTTCTTTATACCACCCCACCTTGCTTATGGCGACAGACAAGTAAGCGCACAGATAGGTGCTAACTGTACGCTAATATTTGATGTAGAATTATTAAGCATAAACTAAGAACGATGGGCAAACAAGTACAGGAATTCGACGAGTATCGTGCTAAGATGAACGAGGTGATACTTGGCAAGCAGAATAAAGTTATCAATCGCCTCTTTAATCTGGATACCAATACTTATGCAGAGGGTGCACTATCTGTAAAGACAAAAGAAATGCTGGGGCTTGTTGCCAGTATGGTGCTACGTTGTGATGACTGCATTAAATACCACTTAGGTAAATGCCATGAGCAAGGTATAACTACAGACGAGATGTACGAGATATTTGCCGTAGCCAATATAGTAGGTGGTACTATTGTAATACCACACACACGTCGTGCTGCCGAATACTGGGAAGAATTAATAAACGGATAAAGCAGTTTTACACGGTTGCCTTATAGCTGGCTAATACACTATCGTATAATTGTTCGTATAGTGGTATCACACGTTGCCTGCTGAATGTCTTGGCATGGGCTATTGCATTTTCCTTAAAGGTTTGCAGTTTGTTGTCGTTGCTCAATATTTCTATGGCATGTTGTGCCATGTCATCGGTATCACCTACTTCGCTCATATAGCCTGTTACGCCTTGCACGTTTATCTCCGGTAAGCCACCTGCATTGGTAGATATAACAGGTACACCACAAGCCATTGCTTCCAACGCACTCAAACCAAAGCTCTCGTATTGAGATGGGAGTACAAACAAGTCTGTAATGCTTAGTATCTCATCTACCTGCTCTTGCTTGCCAAGAAAGCGAATATCGTTGCAGATATTTAATGTGCGGCAGTGTTCTTCTATATTCTGACGTTCGGGGCCATCGCCTATCATCAGTAGTTTTGAGGGTATTTTTTCATGCACTTTAGCAAACATCGTTACCACATCTTCTGCCCTTTTCACTTTCCTGAAGTTTGATACGTGTGCCAATATGCGCTCACCATTAGGGGCAAGCATCTTTTTAAAATGCTCTTTATTGCTATGCTGAAACCTGTCTGTATCTACAAAGTTGGGAATGACGATAATCTCTTTCTCTATATTGAAATACTTGTACGTTTCTTCTTTCAAATTATCAGACACAGCAGTAATGGCATCGCTCTCGTTGATGGAGAAAGTAACAACCGGTGCGTAGGTTTGGTCTTTACCAACTAATGTTATATCCGTACCGTGTAGTGTGGTGATGTATGGAATGTCTTTACCTGCTTTCTTTAATATCTGCCTGGCAAAATAGGCAGCAGATGCGTGTGGTATAGCGTAGTGTACGTGCAGCAGATCCAGATTGTTATTGTTTATCACATTCACCATTGTACTGGTAAGTGCAGTTTCGTAGGGTGGAAAATCGAACAGCGGGTAGGTAGGCACTGTAACCTCGTGATAATATACATTGGGGTGAAAATGCAGCCTTACAGGTTGGTTGTAGGTGATGAAATGTACCTCATGTCCTTTGGCAGATAATGCCATACCCAGTTCTGTAGCTAATACCCCACTACCACCAAATGTAGGGTAGCATACTATTCCAATTTTCATGTTGCAAATATCCTGAAATAAACGGTACTTCCTGCGATTGCTGCAATAGGCATTTGTAATAGTGCAATAAGACGCAGCACTATACTTTGGCGTTAGATATCAGGTATGCCCTTACCAATGCTGCTTGTTCGTCAGTTAGCTTAGCACGGTTGTTCATGCGGGGCAATACTCTTTCCCATTTACCTACTGTGCGAGATTGTGGCTCGTATAGCTTATGGCACTTCTGACAATTGCCTTGCCAAAGCGTTTTACCCTCTTCACGTTGTATATCCGTGTATTTGGTTTGCATTTCTTTTACCACATCTGCCGCTGATGCAGTGCTGGTGGTAGCTTTTTTGGATGTGCAGGCTACGAATGATATACTAATACCAACTGCTAGTAAGGCTATGCGCTTCATCTTGTATCTTAATTAACGTATATACAAATATACCAACTCATTCTTAAATGCAATCAACCTGTTTTTTATATTTTTAACCAATGAAACTGAAATCACTGGCATCTGCCATACTCATAAGCACACAAGTATCTGCACAAAACGATAGCGTAGTGATGCGCCAACTCTCAGATAATATTATGCTGCAAGGCACTTGTTACGAAAATCTCCGCGTACTCTGCAAACAAGTAGGACACCGACTGAGTGGCAGCCCGCAAGCGGCTAAAGCCGTAACATGGGGGCAAGACGCATTGCAAGCAGCAGGGGCAGACAAAGTATGGCTGCAGGCTGTTGATGTACCACATTGGGTAAGGGGTAAAGAACGCCTTGCACTGCGCTTTGAGGGTGAAAAGAGTTTTAAAGATGTGAAAGTATTATCTATTGGCAACACTGTAGGAACGGATGGTAAAGTACTGGAAGCACCTGTTGTTATAGTAAAAAGTATAGAAGATTTCAGGCTATTGAACAAAGAAGATGTAAAGGGTAAGATTATATTTTTCAATTACCGCTTCAAGCAAGACCTTGTAAATACGTTTGAGGGCTATGGCGATGCTGGTAAATATAGGTGGCTGGCACCCAATATGGCAGCAGCACAGGGCGCAGCAGGTGTTATCATTCGCTCGGTATCTACAGGTGCGGACGATGAACCACATACAGGCTCTATGCGTTATGCAGATACGGTAAAACCCATACCTGCCGTAGCCATTGGCAACCATACTGCAGATGCGCTGGAGCAAGCTTGCATAAAAGGACATGTAACAGCACAAATACAGTCGGACTGTAAGATGCTGGGTACTGTACGTTCTTACAATGTCATAGGTGAAATAAAAGGGAGCACCTACCCGGATAAAATAGTATTGGTTGGCGGACACCTCGACTCTTGGGATGTAGGCGAAGGCGCACACGATGATGGTGCAGGCTGCGTACAAAGCATAGAAGTGATACGTGCATTGAAAGCTACAGGCATACGCCCTAAATACACAGTACGTGCTGTATTGTTTATAAATGAAGAGAACGGACTGAAAGGCGGACTTGCTTATGCAGATAGTGCCAAAGCCAATAACGAAACACATATTTTTGCCATTGAAACAGATGCAGGTGGTTTCTCGCCTCGTGGTTTCAGCCTTGAAATGAAACCCGAACAACGTGCGCAAATAACACAATACAAAAAGCTATTCCTGCCATATGGCATCTACGATTTTGAACAAGTACATGGCGGTGCAGACATCAGCCCATTGATGAAGCAAGGTATACCTGTTGGCGGTTTGATACCAGACCCTCAACGCTACTTCGACCTGCACCATACACATGCCGATGTGTTTGAAGCCGTAAACCACCGAGAGCTGAAACTGGGTGCGGTAGCCCTTACCAACCTTGTGTACCTTGTTAGTAAATACGGGCTGCGCTAATGGCTGCAGAGGGTATTGCACGCAAATTATTCAGCCGCCCATCTGCAGTAGTAGCTGTGGCGGTCATTGTTATCACCTGCATGCTGGCGGTGTTTGCCTACGTAGTAGTGCCAGACAATACGCCCAATGCCAATACTATGATAATAGAGCTGGGAGCTAAACAACCACGCTTTACCAAACAACTGCTATACCTACCCATGAGCGTACAGGAAGAAAAGAAAAGCCTGCTGGCAGAGTGGTTTACAGGCAAGGCATCTGCCTACAAAGTATCGCCCATCAACACCTATTGGTTTGCCGATAATAAAATATATACCCTGCACTATATAGATGATGGTATGCAAGATACCATTGCCTACAAGCTGGCAGATATACTACCCGCCACACAACAAAATCTGTCAATAGATAAACAACAAACATACATCAAAAAACACCAGATAGATGAACGCCGTTTTTACCTCGGTACAGACCGTTATGGAAGGGATATACTTTCTCGCCTCATCATCGGTGCAAGGGTAAGCATTGCGGTGGGTATAGTAGCAGTGTTGCTATCACTCACGATCGGCATACTGCTGGGTTCGCTGGCAGGGTATTATGGTGGTGTGGTAGATAATGCGGTGATGTGGGTTATCAATATACTATGGGCTATCCCTACCCTGCTGCTGGTATTTGCCATTACGCTCACCATTGGCAAAGGCTTTTGGGAGATATTTATAGCCATCGGGCTGACGATGTGGGTGAGTGCCGCCAGACTGATACGCGGGCAGGTATTGGTACTGCGAGAGATGGAATACATAACTGCCGCCAAAGCACTTGGCTTGGGCGATATGCGCATCATCTTCAGGCATATACTACCCAATATAGCAGGCCCAGTAATGGTTATAGCAGCCAGCAACTTTGCCACCGCTATACTCATTGAGGCAGGGCTTAGTTTTCTGGGCATCGGTGTGCAGCCACCACAGCCATCGTGGGGATTGATGATAAAAGAGCATTACAACTTTCTGCTTACAAATCGTCCATTGCTTGCCATAATACCAGGGGGGGCTATTATGCTGCTTGTATATGCATTTAATATACTAGGCAATGCATTGAGAGATGTGTTGGATGTAAAGGGGTAATTGACTTAATATATGCTGAATATTTTACGATAAAGCTTAAAATATTAAAAAACTACTTTATGCTAAAAAAAATAATTCACTCACTTCTCTCTACCTAACAAAAAAACAGCCAGATCGTGCAGGTGTTTTTTGCGGCTGTTTTGTACAGCTGCTTCTTCCAGGTTATTGAATGCTAATTGCGAATAGTGAGCTACGGCTTCTCTACAGGCTATGTCTGCCCCTGTATTGGTGTAGAGCGATAGCATTGCAGGCACTTTACTATCGTCATTGCGTTGCAGCAGTGCGTTGATAGCTGTTAGCTGTAATTCGTTGGCATTTTCCATTGCCTTCAACAGCAGGTAAGTTTTCTTATTCGCAATGATGTCGCCACCTGGTATCTTTCCACTATCTGCACCATACGCGTCAAGGTAATCGTCTTGCAGTTGAAATGCGATGCCTAGGTTTTTTCCAAACTCATACAACTTATCGGCATTGCCCTGTGTAGCACCGCCAAGCAATGCGCCCATCTTCAAGCTACAAGCCAATAATACCGATGTTTTCAGCGTTATCATGTAGATATATTCATCTATTGTAACATCGCTACGGGTTTCGAAATCCATATCCAATTGCTGACCCTCGCACACCTCTATACTTGTGCGATTGAAAAGATGTAACACTTGTGGCAACGATGTTTTGATATATGCCAGTTGCTCGTAAGCATATATAGCCATCACATCTCCACAAAGTATGCCTGCCGTTAGCCCATTGCGAGTATGCAGTGTTGTTTTGCCCCTGCGTAAGGGTGCTTTGTCCATAATATCATCGTGTATCAGGGTGAAGTTGTGAAACAGTTCTACACCCATAGCAGCGCGGTAGGCATCTTCCGTTATATCACCAAACAGTTCGTTAGCCATGAGGCATATAACAGGGCGTACCCGCTTACCACCAATACTCATAAAGTACGTGCATGGCTCGTAGAGTGTTGCAGGTGCTAGGGGAAATGGTAAAGTATTATTAAGCCTTGTTTCAAACAATGTTACTAATTCCGAAAAACTGTGCATGTACTATCTTTTGCGTTTCGTTTTGTTTTTTGTGCTTTGTGGTTTGTACTTGGCAGGGTGCATAGTGCGTGTACGTTGTGATCTGAGACCTTGTGGTACTGCTGCAAGTGCATAGTCTATCTGCCTTTTTTCGAGATTAGCACTTACTACACGCACTTTCACGTTATCGCCCATAGCAAAGCGTAGCCCTGTATGATGCCCTATCAATGCATACTCACCTTCCTGCCATTCAAAATCATCTATATCTCGCAGGTCTGTTAAAGATACCATCCCCTCACATTTATGTGCTACCGTCTCTGCCCAAAAACCAAACGAAGATACACCACTTATTACCGCGTCAAACTCTTCGCCCACATAATCCTGCATGTACTCTACCTGCTTGTATTTATTGGCTGCACGCTCAGCTTCCATAGCACGGCGTTCCTGGTCGCTGCAATGGCGACACTGTGCTTCCATGTATTTTACAGGCTTAATGTTTTTATCTAAGCACTCTTGTAATACACGGTGTACCATCACATCAGGATATCGACGAATAGGTGATGTAAAGTGGCAATAGTCCTTAAAACCCAAACCATAGTGCCCAATATTATCTGTAGTATATACAGCTTTGGACATAGTACGAATGCCTAGGCTTTCAAGTACGTGCTGTTCGGGTTTACCTTGTACAAGGCGCAGCATTTCGTTGAACGACGCGGCTATACCTTCGGGCGTATCTATATGAAAATTGTACCCAAACCTTGCGGCAAATGCTGTGAATAAACTGAGTTTGCTTTCGTCTGGAGCATCGTGTACACGGTAAGGAAATGGTACAGGCTTATCTTTTACCGTGATGCCCGATACATATTCTGCCACTGTACGGTTTGCCAGCAGCATACATTCTTCAATCAGTTGGTGTGCTTCTTTACTCTCTTTTACTGTAATACCTATGGGCTTACCCTTTTCATCCAACCTGAACCTTACCTCTTGCGATGAGAAATTGATAGCCCCTTTCTTAAATCTTGCTTTGCGCAGGTTTTGTGCCATTTCATTCAACAGCAATATCACATCTTTATGATCGCCTTCTGTACCTTCTATTATCTCTTGTGCTTCCTCGTAAGTATATCTGCGTACAGAGCGTATGATGGTGCGCCCAAGCCAGTAGTCTTTTACCTTGCCTTGTTTATTAACCTCAAAAATGGCAGAGAATGTATACTTGTCTTCATTAGGACGAAGCGAACATAATTCATTTGATAATCGTTCAGGCAACATGGACAATACCCTATCAGGCAGATAAACACTGGTTGCTCTGAGATAAGCTTCTTTATCCAATGCGCTGCCTTGCTCAATGTAGTGGCTAACATCTGCTATATGCACCCCCAATTCAAAATTGCCACCCTTTAGTGGCTTGTATGATATGGCATCGTCAAAGTCTTTAGCATCTACGGGGTCTATAGTAAAGGTGAGTGTGTTGCGCATATCTCTACGTTTCTTCACTTCTTTGCTATCTACACTTTCTGGGTATCGTGCAGCTTCTTCCAATACATCATCAGGAAAGTGCAGCGGGAAACCATTTTCTGCCAGTATGCTCTTCATGGCAACATCGTTGGCTGCCTCATGTGTCATTACACTAATTACTTCACCTACAGGGTTTTTATTGCCCGTCCACTCTGTAATACGCACCATCACGTGGTCACCATCTTTTGCATCATTTATCAATGGTAGCGGCACATATATATCAACAGGCATTTTATCGCTATCTGGCACAAGAAAAGCGAAGTGTTGTTTCACCTGTATTTTACCACCAAACTCTGTTTGTTTTCGGCGGATTACCTCTGTTACTACACCCTCTAATCTTGCCCCGAACTTGCGTCCGTGTTCGGGTACCTCAACCCTTACTTCATCGCCATGCAGGGCATTACCCAACTTTTCCGGCCGTATGCTGATATCTTTATCCAACCCATCTACCACCACAAAGCCCCTGCCTCCACGCGTTATTTCCAATACACCTTTGTAGGTGAGCCTGCCTTTCCCGTCTTTTTTCTTCTTTGTCATGGGGTATATGAATGTACTATAAAGATAAGTGCGAAAGCGTTATGAAAGGGGTATAATTATTATTGGTGCGTTAATAATAGGTACTGTATATTAGGACTCACAATGCCGCTTCGTACTTACATCAATACATTACTACCATTAGCTATACTTACAGAGGCATTTTCTTTATTGTTTCTGCACAAACAACACATTACAAGTAATACTTTAAATGCCATCATTCTTTTTATTTCGTCATTAACTACGGGCATGCTGGTAATAATGAAATTTTATAATACTGGCACTATACAAGTAATAGATGCGTCAGGCAAAAAGAATAGGTATGTGATACCTTTAACGGCCATAGCCGCTATTGTGTGGATGGCAACAGATGCAAATAGTGTTTTAAAACGGATTGCCATTGACATACATTGGTCTGACATTATACCTGCCATACAGATAATTGTGAAACGATTTGTACATGGCAAATACCCGTATGCACCTATGACAGAACTGGGCTATACCACACCCGTAGGTTATATGCCTTTTCACTGGTTACCATACAGCATTGCGGAGTTTTTGAAGTTTGACTATCGGTGGATTAGCTTTTCTGCTTTCATACTGGCGTTTACGGTGCTTGTAGTAAGGACCTACAAACGCAACGTACCTGCTGCTATTATTACTATCATACTAACTACCGCATCGTACTACCAGATGAGCAGGTACAGTACAGGCATGATGGCTGTAACGGTGGAGTTGCTGATAGCAGCATACTACATGCTATTGGTAACTGGTATCAACGGTAATAAGTACATGGTAATAGGTGCAACAGTAGCCATCTGTTTACTATCACGCTATAGCTTTGTTTTGTGGTTGCCATTGGGCATCTTCGTATTATATACAAGCGGGCATAAAATACTGTTGCTGAAAGCAACCATAACGAGTGTCGTTATCATTCTGTTATGCTATATCATTCCCTTCCTTAGTAAAGACTGGACGGTGTTTTACAAAACCAATACAGGCTATGCTGGTATGAACTGGGAATGGCAACACTTGTGCGATAACGGGCTACCCTGCAACCTGTTTAATGGTGTAGGCTTTGCGCATCTGTATTACAATCACTACGGACAGGCGAACTACAAAGCAGCGTTTGAATTGTGCAGGTTGGTATTCTTTATTGCATCTATAGGCATGTGCATTCTCATGGGTATATGGTATTGGGTAAATAAAAAGAAAATTGATTACAGGATATTTTTGATGGCATCTTTGAAAATATACCTGAGTGTATTTTTTGCCTGTATGATAGTACCTTACGATTACCTGATGATAACCGGGTTGCTTATATCCATGGCCCTCTATGCCGAGCAGGCAAGGTATAGGGTTGTATAAAAATAGCGTATATTTATTGTAAATAGTTCAATCCTAGAATAATGCAACGAATTATCATTGCTATAGTCATGTGCATTAATACTATAGCATATTCTCAACCTAATAGAGACACTGTAAAAAATGAAACTTTTGGTTTTTTTTATCTTTTCCCAATAGAAATACCACGTATCAATAATGACCAAGTGAATATAATGCTGAAAAACAATGAGCTACCCCCTGCATTGCACCCTGCTGCAGCAATAGGTGCAGGTGTACAATGGGAAATAAACAGGATTATATTTACAATAAATTACAATCGTACTAAAAAGACACAGAAAACAGATACAACACGCACACAAGTTGCATATAAATGTTGGGGCTTCAATGTAGGATATGATTTAATAAGACACCCTTATTTTTCTATTTGTCCTTATGGAGGGTTTAAATTTTGCGGAACTAACTACTTGTATCGAAAAATAGCCCCTGACTCTCCGAGCTTTGCAAATTATCTTGTACCTACGCTTGATTATAAAGACATGAGAAGTCAACGATCATATTTTGATATCGGCGTTAGTTTATCCCATCAATGGTTTTACTTGATTGGCATTCGTGCAGGAGTATTACTTCCACTAGAAAAAGAGTCATGGTTTGTCAATAAGGTTGAACTATCTAATTCACCTCAAACTACCTATAGTGGCTATATAACAATTACAATAGGAATAGGCAGCGTTGATAATGAAATGATTAATTTCAGAAGACGAAACAGAGAATCCCCTACAAGTCCCCTAACCCAATAACCTGATGTTGGTTTGGTATCTCTACATCGCGGAAACCCTTTCGTACCAATCTATCTCTGAAAGCTTGCTGTACTTCATATTCGCCATGCACCAAAAACACTTTACTTACAGCCTTGGGGTCTTGGCAGGATAGCCATTGGCTCATATCCTCATAATCCCCATGTGCACTCATACTAGTGATGCTGGCAACCTCTGCCTGTACACTGTATTGCTCACCGAAAATGGTTACTTCTTGCTTACCCGCTTTTAGTTTACCACCTAATGAGTTTGGCTCACAATATCCAACCAATAATACTGTATTTCTTTTATGGCTTATATTATGCGCTATATGATGCTTAACCCTACCAGCCTCAGCCATCCCCGATGCGGATATAATGACACAAGGCTCACTGTTTTCATTCAGCCTTTTGGAATCTTCCACATCTTCTATAAAGTGCAGATTCTTAAACCCGAAAACATCTTCATCATGTTTCAACAATTCACGCACAGTTTTATTAAAACATTCAGGATGCTTTTTTATGACCTCCGTCAAGTCCGTTGACAAAGGGCTATCTACATAGTAATTTACTGGGGGCAGTCGGCGTTCTAACTCCAACCTGTTTAACAGGTATAGCAACTCTTGCGTACGCCCCAAACTGAATGCAGGTATAATAAGCTTTCCTTTTTTTTCAAGGCATGTATGTATAATATGCTGAAGTATTTTTTCTGTACCAGGCACTACTAAGTCGTGTAGTCTATCACCATATGTAGACTCCATAATAATAACATCTGCCTGTGGGAAATTTTCAGGAGAACGAAGAATATCATCATTATACCTACCTATATCGCCGCTGAATGTCAGACGTATTTCTTTACCTTTTTCTTTCAATACCAGATTCACTGCTGCACTACCCAATATATGTCCGCAATCAGTATATAACAGTTCAATGTCATCATCAATTTTGTGCGGTTGGTTATAATCCAGCTCATGTAACTGTGGTATTACATTCAATGCATCATCTTCTGTATATAACGGCTCTATCTGCTCCCTACCCTGTTGCTTACGACGTTTATTTACATGTCTTACGTCTGCTTCTTGTATTCGCGCTGAATCGAGCAGCATAATACGCATCAAAGAGGCTGTAGCAATGGTACAATATATCTTTCCTTTATAACCGTCTTTTACCAATTTTGGCAACAAGCCTATATGGTCTATATGTGCGTGCGATATTATTACATAATCTATCTCCTTAGGCTCAAACCCCCATTCAGTATTCAACCTGTCAGTATCCTTGCCCATTCCCTGAAAAAGTCCACAATCCAGCAATACTTTTTTACCTGAAGAAAAGTGAATTATGTGTTTTGACCCTGTTACAGTACGTGCCGCGCCGTGAAAAGACAATTTCATATATCGTGCATTATGTGTACATCGAAGATAATGAATAAGCTGAGTTGCTTCTAATAAAAATGCCCCCTGTACGGAGGCATTTCTGTTAAAGTATGTACAAGTTATTTTACCATGCTTTTGAATACAGGCTCATCAACCTTTACAGGGTATTTGGCACGTAAATCTTCATGCCATTTCTTTTCAAGATAATCCTGATACTCAGCCACTATATAACCTTTTGCTTCTATCAAAGATTTTGGCATAGGCTTATCGTAAGTTTGATCTACTCTTACTATACTATAAGATCCATTCTCATTTTTCTTTGGCTGGGTAAATTTGCCTTTTACAAGATCTGACTGTGCATAGTCTTTATACTTAGCATACTCATATCTGCCATGCACGACTGTTACAGCATCAGGATTCTCTTCCGTATTCAGTTTTTTAAAGAAGTCTTCATCTTTCAGGTCTTTTTTACCTATCAGTTTTTGCGCCTCTTTCAATGTTGCTTCGTTTTTGAAAGTATACGTAGCCCCACTAAAGCCAGGCTCCCACATATATTTATTCTTCCTGGTTTCATAAAACGCTTTCAACCCTGTTGTATCTTTAGATGCTTTAGACCATACGTTACGGTCCATCAACTCAAACAACATAATACCGTCAGAATACTCATCCATCAATGCTTTAAAGTCAGCATTTTCTTCTATTAATTTATACTCTTGATAATCATTTATGATATTATTTATATATAGATTATACACATCCCTCAGTACCGCACTACGTACACCCATTATACGACCACGGGTGAGGTTATCCATAAATTTCATCAATTCATATTGCGAATATTCTTTCTTATTAAAAGCGAACATTGGCTTATTCATGTTTGCATAGTCTTTCAACAAGAATGTATTAGCTGTTTTACCGGTGTCGGGTAAAGTATTCAATTTATCGAGCAGTTCATCATAGTTTCCTCCATACTCCCTAAATCCATTCTGCTCTTTTATTTTTGCCATGTATGCATCTTTAGCACTTTGAGAGCGAGTATCATTCTCTACTTTTTTCTTAATCATAGCTCTTACAACATCATATGGCTGTAATGGAGTTTTGCTGATCAGCTTCAATATATGCAACCCATATTCTGTTTCAACAGGTGCTGATATATCGCCCGGATTTTTTAATGCAAAAGCAGCCTGTTCAAAAGAAGGTGTCATTTCTCCCACTCCGAATGTTTTTAATACACCACCTTCGTTTACAGAAAACTTATCGTCAGAATATTTTTTTACTACATCTTCAAACTTTACACCAGCCTTTATATCAGCTAATGCACTATCTATTTTCTTTTTAGCGGATAGAGCAGCCTCTTCGCCTTTTGACTTTTGAACGTTTACAAGCACTTGCGCAACCTGCACTTGACCTACAGCTGGCCTCCTGTCTATCACTTTTACAATGTGATAACCAAATTGTGTACGAAATGGCTTAGATATTTTGCCGACAGGAGTATTATATGCTGCATTCTCAAACTGATAAACAGTTTGTAATGCAGTAAAATAACCTATATCACCTCCTCTTTTCTTAGAGTCAGGATCATCAGAATATTTTTCAGCCATTGCAGCAAAGTCTGCTTTACCTTTTGTAATTGCATTGTATATACTATCTATCTTTTTATATGGTATAGTTGTGTCTTTTGATGGAGTGAACTGAGATGAGTATATTAGTATGTGAGCTACCCTTACATCTTCCTTCATTCTGTCATACACTTCTTTCATCAGTTTTTCCGTCATCTGCTCATCAGTAAGGTAATTTTTAGCAAGTTGTTTACGGTAGTTAGTCAATTCATAATTGATAGAGGCCATGGTATCTACACGTTGCAATTTTGCTTCTGAAACTTTCATTTTAAACAGTGAATAAAGATCTAAGTATTCACGTAATGCCTTTTCAGACATATCCGGCTTACCATTAATGGTATTTTTCTGATACACTTTCAAAAACTCATCTTTCGAAACTGCATTTTTACCATAATTAAATAGAGTTTGTCCTTTAAGGTTTCCGACAGTAACAATGGCTATACATATCAATGCCAACTTTCGCATAACTGTTTGAATTTTTACGATTATTTAGTTGAATTAGGTTTTGTTTTATTTTCCTGTTTTTCTAAAGATTCTAAAAGTCCTGCAATATTACTATAATCAATTCTTTTAGCTTTGATTATCTTTTTTTCATCTAGCACATATATTATGGGGGTCATATATACGTTGTATTCCTCTCTGAAGTTTGAAATCCTCTTTGGATCCCAAGCATGCACCCAATCTTCAATCTTATGCTCTTTAATATAATCTTTCCATAGTTTTTCTTCATCATAAGTAGACACTGCATATATGACTACCCCCTTTTTTTTAAGGTATGCTCTATATAGAGAGTCAATCTTAGGCATTTCTTCTTTACAGTGCCCACAGTCGGGAGACCAGAATATCAACAAAGTATATTTTGCTTTTTGCCCATGCAGGCTTTGTTCCTTATCATTTAAATCAGGTAGTTTTATTTCAGGCGCAATATTACCAATAACATTTGGTGCAATTTTTCTTGCAGCAGTTAAATATTTCTGTAACTCTTCTGATGTAAGCCATACTGCGGCTCCTTTCATATAGTAGTTTTCAACCAAATACACAAATACGGCATCCATTCCCATTATCTTACTATTTTCTGCATTGTAAGTAAGCCACCATAATGTGTATTTAAATAATTCTGGAGATTTAGCAGTTTTATCAAGCAGATATTTACATTCTTTTATTACACTATCTTCATAAGGATATGTCAGTTTGTTAATGTATTCTTCAAGTCTTGTATCGTATATAGGTGTATGTATAAGCCTGTCATCGTTAAAATCAAAACTATCCCAATAGTGTGTTTTAAAATACCTGTAGGCATATGCAGAGTCGGGTGTCTTTCCATCTGGTAAGTAATGTGGACCCGGAGGCACCTCTGGCATACTCAATGCATTAAATATTTTAGCTAATAAGCTTTGTGGCTTTTTAGCAATCGTTTCTTTTCTGTATTTCGTCAATTCCTCTCCTGCAATTGTCAACCTTTTACGCACATTTGCCGAATCTGCAGCAGTTTTTGCATTATTGTATTCAAATTCAAGGTCTTGTTGATTTCTGCCAAACTTTGTTAAAAATTTGCCATACTCAACGAATGCATCGTTCTCTGGTGAATTTGAGAATTTAAGGCTACCTGGTAAATCTTTTACAGTTATGTTGATGGACATACTGTTGCCATTATCCAACAAAAAGTCGAAGTAGGTTTTCTTATCAGATAGTAGTATCAGGTATATACCACCTAAAATCTTTGTATCACTCTTTAATACTGCGATGCCGTTTTTATCTACATGTGCCGAGTCCGTTTTATATATGGTGGGTAGCGGTTTACCAAAATAGTGGGCAAGGTATATAGTACTATCCCTGATATCGGTAAATTTCAGTTGTATGTTATACCCGTCTTTTGCAGATACTAAATTGATGAACGTGAAAAATGCCGATAAAAGTAATGCTGCTTTAGTATTGCTCATTCTCATAGCTTGATATTAGAGTTTACCTTCTTTTTTCTTTTTTTCGAGTATCTCAATCAGTGTTATTACATTTTCATGGTCTAATTTCTTACCCCTGATAATTTTTTTCTCATCAAGCAAATAGATTGAAGGTGTACCATACACATCATAATCTGCCTTATAATTAGAGGTATGTTCGGGGTTGTGAACATGCGTCCATTCATTTAATTCATGTTTCTTGATAAAGTTTTTCCAAAGGCTATCTTCATCACCCACTTTCATAGCAAAAATTTTGACTCCTTTTGCCTTCAATACTGCCTTGTATGCAGAGTCTATTTTTGGTATCTCTGTTTGACAGTGTCCGCAATCGGGCGACCAGAATACCAACAAAGTATACGGCGCTTTTACATCATAAAGCTTGCTAGGTTTACCATTGATATCTATTAAATTTAGCTCGGGGGCTACATTGCCTATCACATTCGGGGCTACTTTTTGCGCACGGTCTACAAATTTTTTAAGGGTTTCATTGTCCATCCAATACGCATCCCCTTTCATGTGATAATTCTCTACCATATACACAAAAACTTCATCCATACCCATTACTTTGCTGCTTTGCGCCCATTGTGTTACCCAATGCAGGGTATATTTAAAGAGTTCTTTTCTACCTCTTGTCTTTTTCAGTAATATATCTGCTTCTTTTTCTACAGAGTCGGGAGTAGGTAATACCAGCTTATTAAAATACTCATCGAGCCTTGTGTCATATAGCGGTGTATGTATTAAACGGTCGTCTGTAAAGTCAAACCCATCCCAATAGTGACTCTTGTAATAATTGTAACCATATGCACTATCAACAGTACCATCAGGCAGGTAATGTGTTCCGCTAGGCACTTCCGGCACTTTTAGCGCATTGAATATTTTTGTCAGCAATGTACCGGGGTATTTTTTTACGTAGTCCGCACGATAAGCTGTGAGTTCTTTACCAAGTTTTTTACCTTTTTCATATACCAGATTTGTATCTGCTTTAGTTTTGGCAGCTGCTAATTCAGCCTCAAGAGACTGATTTTTAGCCCCGAAATCAGCAAGAAAATTCATGTAACTAATAAACCTGTCATTTTCAGGGGAGCCTGTAAATTTTAGTGTACCTGTTATATCTTTTGCTGTAACATTTATAGTATAATTATCTCCATTGTTAAGCAAAAATTCGAAATAACGCGCTTTGTCTTCAAACAATATCATATAAATACCACCCAATGTATTCTCTTTTGACTCCAATACAGCCAAACCATTTTTATCTACTTTGGCAGAGTCTGCTTTGTAAATAGTTGGTAGCGGTTTACCAAAGTAATGAGCAAGGTATATCATTGAATCCTTATAGTCCGTAAACTTTATGCGGATTTTATAGCCATCAGCAGCTTGAGAAGTTACAGTACCCAACAGCAAGAATAGAAAAGAATATAATATTTGTTTCATAATCAGTAATTCGTGAAAATAATTGTTTTTGAACAATTAAACCTTTCTATCTATCGCTTATAGAATAGAATTGTCAAATTTAAATTATACAGACAGTGCAACCTAAGTTAATGGACGTAAATTTGCTACTTATTAACTTAATTCTAACAATCTATTATACAACAACTTGGCTCGCAAAAAGAAACCTGAAATAAATGGATTGCATGTAACAGCATATGCAGCAGAAGGCAAAAGCATTGCAACACTAGAAGACGGCAAAGTATTATTTATTGAAAATGCCGTGCCAGGTGATGTAATTGACGTTCGTGTAGTAAAAAACAAGAAGAGCTGGGCGGAAGGTAAAGTATTACGTTTGGTAAAACCCTCGCCTACCAGAGTAACTCCGTTTTGCGAGCATTTTGGTACTTGTGGTGGCTGCAAATGGCAAATGGTAACCTACGAACAACAAATAGCTTATAAACAACAACAGGTTCAAGATCAACTAACCCGCATAGGGCATATCGAACTCCCTCCAATGCTGCCAATTTCGGGTAGCCCTATACAACAATACTACCGCAATAAACTAGAGTTTACATTCAGCGCGCATAAATATCGCACTCAAGAAGAAATAATTGCTGCAGGCGATGCTGTATTCGCCCCAGAACCTGCATTGGGGTTTCATGCACCAGGGCTATTTGACAAAGTAGTACCAATATATACATGCTACCTGCAACAGGAACCTACAAACAAATTACTATCAGTGTTAAGAGAATATACCACAAAATACCAATTACCATATTACGATTATCGTACACATACCGGTTGGTTACGCAATGCAGTAATAAGGATTGCCAGAACAGGCGAAATATTGGTGAATATAGTAATGCAGCATGAAAATAAACCATACAGAACAGCGCTATTAGACCACTTGATAAAGGAAATACCCGAAATAACAACCTTACACTACACCTTCAATCCAAAAGTAAATGACAGCATATATGATCTTGAAGTGCATACATACAGCGGCAAAGGATATATTGAAGAAACACTAGAAAATTTCAGATTTAAAATATCCCCTAAATCTTTCTTTCAAACAAATACACATCAGGCAGAGAATCTGTATCGTATAACAAGAGAGTTTGCAGGGCTAACGGGCAATGAAGTATTATATGACTTGTATTGCGGCACTGGCAGTATCGGTATTTTTTGTTCCGGTAATGTTAAAAAGGTAATTGGCATTGAGGTAGTTGCAGATGCTATTGCGGATGCAAAAATAAATGCAGCATTGAATGGGTTAGATAAATGCCATTTCTATGCAGGTGATGTTGCCGATATATGTACAGATGATTTTTTTGCAGAACATGGCAAACCTGATGTAGTTATTACAGACCCCCCACGTGCAGGTATGCACGAAAAACTGGTACAACAACTGTTAAAAATACGTGCCCGTAAAGTGGTATATGTAAGTTGCAACCCCGCTACACAAGCCAGAGACTTGCAATTGCTTAACGAGGCTTATACTGTAATAAAGTTACAACCGGTAGATATGTTTCCGCATACACACCACATAGAGAATGTAGCATTGCTCGAATTAAAGCAATAGTCTATTCAAACATACAATCGTTTGTGGTAACGGTTGTATCGTTGCCAGAAATATTGGTGGTTGCCCAATCAGAACACCAACCTTTTGCTTTGTTGCGTGTAGTGCGGTACTGTTCTTTTACATAAGAAATACTTGTAACAGAATCGTTTATTTTAGTTGTAGTAGTGCAGGCACAGTTAAAGTCTCTTTTACAAGAGGCCAATAATAGCACAACAAAAAAGCATAGACTGAATGCAAGTAATGTATTTTTCATACAAGAAGATTTACTATAAAAATATAAATTGTTTTATAGCAATGCAAGAACAATAGGTATTTAATGAATATACCTGCAATTATGCTATTATCTTTGATAACAGGCAAAGCACCATCTCTAATGAATATTAAGCCTTTTATATACATTTCATTACTTATTATAACAATCTGTAGTTGGATATCTTGTAAAAAAGATAACCTTAAATGGGCTAAAACAACCACAATATCATTACCGACAAATGCAAACCTGTATCGAATGATACGCACATACGATAATACAATAATTGTATGTGGCGGCAAACGATTTGAGTCTGCAGAGTTAGTTATTTCCAGAGACAATGGCAATACATGGCAACACATACTAGTAGCTGAAGCTGGGAAAGCTATGATGGGCTTATGTCAAAGTGAGGATAGTACAATATATGCAATAGGTGTTGACAGTAAACTATTGACATCTGAAGATGATGGGAAAACATGGAAATTCACACAATTGAATATATGGAATAATTGTACTGGCATTGCCTTTCCAACACCTAGTAAGGGCTACACCATCACAGATATTGCACAACGAAATGGTGCCATTTATTCAATAACAAATAAATCATCAACATCTGCAACAAAAGAATTTCAATTCGGACTAAATGATATTTTTTTTAATAAAAATGTGGGGGTTGCAATAGGTTATGGAGCAGTATTGAAAACAACTGATACTGGAAATACTTGGCACTATACCGATATTAAAAATGATAACTTTAGTGCTATTTATTATCTGAACAACAATAATATATGGCTTTGTGGTGCAGCAGGTGGTATATACCAATCAACAGACCAAGGCAAATCTTGGCAGGTGAAAAGAAAAGCCAATAGCCTAACACAGTCTAAATACTACCTTCGTGACATTGCATTTGTTAATGAAACGACAGGATGGGCTGTAGGAGAAAATGGTATGGTTATCTACACAAGCAATAGTGGTAATGACTGGACAATGTATGAAAAATTTACGGACAACACTTTGAGATGCATATTACCACTATCTGATGGTTCTGTGTTAATATGCGGAGATAATGGCGGGCTATATCACTTGCAAAAACAGTAAAGACTTTAATAGAATAATTAGTCAACGAATAGGGTTATCTTTGCACACATTTCATTTTAGACATTAAGCATTAAGTTATATATGCAAGCTACATTAAGCGAACAGGAACTAGTAAGGCGCGAGAAACTGAAAGAATTAGAACAGTTAGGCGTTAACCCCTACCCTGCACCATTGTATGACATAACACATACTGCAAAAGGAATAAAGGACAATTATTCAGAGGAAAATAAAGACTTATACAAACAAGTATCACTAGCTGGCCGCATCATGAGTGTGCGTGATATGGGCAAAGCCAATTTTGCAGTGTTACAAGACAGCTCCGGCCGTATACAGCTTTATTTAAAAGGTGATGATATATGCCCTGGTGATGACAAAACGATGTATAACACCGTATGGAAAAAACTGTTGGACTTGGGCGATATTATTGGTGTAAAAGGGTATGTATTTACTACTAAAACAGGAGAAACATCAATACACGTTCAGGAATTTACATTACTAACAAAATCATTACGCCCGTTGCCTGTTGTGAAAGAAAAGGATGGCGAAGCTTTTGATGCTGTTACAGATATCGAGTTTAAATACAGGCAGCGATATGCCGACCTTATAGTCAACCCAATGGTAAAAGACACTTTTACCAAAATAACTAAAATGAAAAATGCTATTCGCGATTTCCTGAACGAAGCGGGTGCCTTGGAAGTTGATACGCCTGTATTACAAAGCATCCCCGGTGGTGCAACAGCACGCCCGTTCGTTACCCATCACAATGCACTGGATATACCTTTATTCCTACGAATTGCTAATGAGCTATATCTGAAACGTCTGATAGTAGGTGGTTTTGATTGGGTGTACGAATTCAGCCGCAACTTTCGTAACGAAGGCAT
Source organism: uncultured Chitinophagaceae bacterium (assembly GCA_937919945.1). Lineage (GTDB taxonomy): Bacteria > Bacteroidota > Bacteroidia > Chitinophagales > Chitinophagaceae > Polluticoccus. The sequence continues at coordinate 23,111 of CALESY010000024.1, forward strand.
GGACCGTACACATAACCCTGAATTTACAATTCTTGAGTTTTATGTTGCTTATAAAGACTACTTGTGGATGATGGATACAACTGAGCAGTTGTTAGAAAAAACTGCTATCGCTACAAATGGAGATACTATAGCAAATGTAAATGGTATGGAAATAGACTTTAAAGCACCTTATAAACGCATTAGTATTTACGACGCTATTAAAGAACACACAAGTATAGACATCAGCAAAATGGATGAAGATGGCCTGCGAGATGTATGTAAGCAACTAAAAATAGAAACCGACCCAAGTATGGGCAAGGGTAAATTGATAGATGAGATTTTTGGCAGCAAATGTGAAAAACATTACGTGCAACCAACATTCATTATAGACTACCCTATTGAAATGAGCCCGCTTACTAAAAAGCATCGCGAAAAAGCTGGGCTTGTAGAAAGATTTGAACTTATTGTAAATGGGAAAGAAATAGCTAATGCATATAGTGAGTTGAACGACCCGATAGACCAGCGTGAACGTTTTGAAGAGCAAGTCACCCTAATGGAGCGAGGCGATGATGAGGCGATGTATATTGACTACGACTTCTTACGTGCATTGGAGTATGGAATGCCACCAACTGCCGGCATTGGCATTGGTATAGAGCGATTAGCAATGCTATTAACAGGAAATCAATCTATACAGGATGTATTATTGTTTCCGCAAATGAGGCCAGAAAAAACTAATGAGTAATATATAATAATAAACCTGCCAATTGGCAGGTTTATTATTTATTTCCCTCTGTTTCTTCGCCAACAAGCCCCCATTTGTCCATCAGGGCGTTCGTTTGTTCATCGGGCAATCTTAATATACCATTATAGAATCCTTTTTGTTCGCGCTGGCGGTAAGTTTCGTACAATGATACCGCACAAGCAACAGATATATTGAGAGACTTAACCATACCCACCTGCGGAATAACAAAATTTCCGTTGCAGTATTTCAGGCACTGTTCCGTTACGCCTGCATGTTCGTTACCAAACACTAAAGCGACTGGCTGAGCAAGATTCAGTTCGTATAATGACGCGGCTTTCTTGCCAAGGTGAGTAGCATATATGTTAGTGTACTTTTGCTTAACAGCTAACATGCACGCATCAGTATCATCGTATTGATGAATAGTGAGCCACCCCGCAGCGCTTGCCGAACTTTTTTTACCAAACTTACTATGGCGTTTTATCATATTGTTCAGCACATATATCTCTTGTATACCTACGGAGTCGCAGGTACGCATAACCGCTGCAATATTATGAGGGTCAAAAATGTTTTCCATTATCACTGTCAGATCTGGTTGACGGCGATTCAATGCATTGGTAATCCGTTCTCTTCTTTCTGGAGTCATGCTTTACTATGCGTACATATGCAATACTAACTAAACTGTTCTAGAACTACAGTCATCGCATTATTAGTCAGAGGTTTGTTCAAAAACTGCTTTACAGAGCTATACCCTTTTACCTTTGCAATATCATTTTCATTGATAGAAGACGATAACATAAAAATAGAATAGCCTTTCCTAATTTCTTCTGACAATGCTTCGAAAGCCTCTACAAATTCAAAGCCATTCATCACCGGCATTTGTATATCAACAAACACGATAGTTGGTTCTTGTAATGGCTTTAATGTACGTATATAAACAAGGGCATCAGATGCCTGTTGAAAAGTATTAACAGAAGCAGATCGGCCGGTATTTTTGATGATTTTTTCGGCAATAAAACAGTCTAATTTGCTATCGTCAACTACTATAAAGTTTAATGGCTCACTCATTATTATTTGCTTGGTATTGTTACAGTAAAGGTAGTTCCATCTCCATGCACCGAGTGTACATCTATTTTCCCACCCAGTTTTCCTAGCGCGTCTTTTACATTGTATAGACCAAAGCCCGAACCTACCTCTTCGTTCGTAGCTCTAAAAAACATATTAAATATCTGATTGATATTGTTTTCAGCAATTCCTATTCCATTATCCTTAACCGTGATAGTAGCGGAAGTAGCTGATACAGTAATATTCAAATCAACATATTTGTCTTGAATATCCTTTCGCTGATATTTAAAGGCATTAGACAACAAATTGTTCAAAATAATCTTCAATGACACATCATCTGAACGGAAGGGCACATCTTGACTTACTTTTGTTGTGAACTTGACATTATTCATTTTACTTGTCACTTCATAAATATCACATACTTCTTTAGACAAATCTGCAAATTGTATCTCTTCAATTTCAACTTCACCACGCCTGATACTATAATAATCATGAAGGTTTTGGATGTAATTATCGAGCTTTAACATGGCATTTTCCATCATATCCAACATGCTCTTTATCTCACTAACATCAGAGGTATTCTTTGATAGATCGATGATGCCTAGTACGCTAAGTATGGGACCACGCATATCATGCGTAGCACTATAAGCAAACTTATCTAATTCATTATAAGCTTTTTGTAACTCCTCATTTTTTATCGCTAATAAAGCTGTAGTAATATAGAATTTATGTGCCTGATCAATTGAAGAACGTATATCTTCTTCAGACCAAGGTTTTTTAATATACCTAAATACATGCCCTCGGTTGATGGCATTGATAACAGACTCAATGTCTGCATATCCAGTAATTAATATCCTGACTGGGTTGGGAAACTCTTTTCGTATTTCTTCGAAAAATTCAACACCTGTTTTATCAGGCATTTTTTGGTCGCTCAGTATTACACTTATATCATGATGTTGGCGCAAATGAGCTATTGCTTCATCTGTATTATTGGCTATATATACATTATAATCAAAACGAAATGCAGCTTTGAAACTGACGAGGTTGTTTTGCTCATCATCTATATAAAGTACTTTTATCTTATCCTTATTGCTCACTATACAATGTTTAAAGTTTGGTGAATAATAGGAATTTCAATTATAAATTCTGTTCCAACACCCACCTCAGAATTTACTGTTATTGTGCCGTTATGTTTTACAATAGTATTATATGCAATTGACAATCCCAAACCTGTACCCTCGCCAACATCTTTGGTAGTAAAAAAGGGTTCAAATAACTTTTTCTTTGTATTCTCATCTATACCAGTTCCATTATCCTTTATACTTATCAGTACATGTGTATCATTGGCACTGGTGGATATTGTCAGCAATCCACCTTTATCTTCTTTATGTCTTGCTTTGATAGCATATAACGCATTAGATATCATGTTTAGAAATACCTGATTGAGCTTGCCGGGGTAACATTCTACCAAAGGCAATTCAGTGTATTGCTTCACAATCTCTATCCTGTTATCTAATTGGTTATTAACAATTACTAAAGTAGAGTCAATACCCTCGTTGATATCAGCCCGTTTTAAATCGTCCTCATCAAGCCGGGAGAATATGCGCAAACCTTTTACTATTTCAGCTGTTCTGCTGGAACCCTCATTAATACCATTAATGAGGTAATCAATTTCTGTTTTGAGATAGTCGAAATCATATTCTTGTTTCAGGTCGTCAATCTGCTTTTTCTTGTCATCCAAACTACCATCTGACAATGTAATACCTTCAATCTGATTCAGCATTTCTATCATCATTTCCACATCACGCTTCAATGGCTTAACATTAGAGGTTACAAAGTTGATTGGATTATTGATTTCGTGAGCTATACCAGCAGTTAACTGACCTAAAGACGCCATCTTTTCAGATTCAACTAATTGCATTTCAGCTTCTTTCAGGTCCTTAAGAGTTTTATTTAACTCCTCATTCGATGCTTTTAGTTCTTGTGTACGCTCAGTCACTTTAGCTTCTAAAACAACGTTTTGCTCTCTTACAATTCTAGCATTTTCTTCTACAGCAAGCAATGCCTGTGCTTGTGCGGCTTCTCGCTCTTTACGTAATATGTTAATTTTATCTGCCAAGGCAAATGACAGCAATACAACTTCAATAGCAGAACCTATTGCAAGAATAGATGACGTAAAGTTGTTGTATGGGAAAACGCCAAAGTCTTTCAATACAAAAATTGTAGCCCCTAGCAACAGTATAGTCCAAGCAACAATAAAGAATAGAGCCGATTTATTACCTTTTCTCAATACAACTACCGACAAATACAATACGTATAGCGAACCTATAATTGTGTTAAGCTGCATAATTGTAAAGCTTAACATCTTAAGTCCGAGAAACACTGCAATGATGGCGAATACAAATACGCCGATTAGTATGTTCAATCCCTTCGTGAGTTTGGGAGCTAATATGCGGGTTTGCAAAAACTCTTTTACAAAAACCATAGCTGCTAAACCACCTAAAGAAGGGAATATATATACACTATTTTGTGCCATCCAGGTAGAGCCTGGCCATAAAAACCTGAATGCATAACCTGAAAGGCTAGCTTGAGATAAGGCTAATGTAAGGATGTAGAACACATAATATAAATAGCCCTTTTCTCTGGTAGTGAAGTATATAAAAAGGTTGTAAAAAAGCATTACCAGTATTATGCCAAAAAACAATCCGAATATTACATCCTTGTTCATCAACGACTCCAAAACAGATTTTGTGTCACCGATAAACATAGGTAGTAGCATTTGTTCACCACTCTTTACGCGCATGTAAAAAGTGTATGTTTCACCTAGCGGTATGTTTAGTGCAAATACATAGTTTTGGTTGTCATACAACCTTTCATGGTATTTCTTAAACTCTCCTTCTGCTTGTTTATCGATACTGCCGTCTGGCAAAACTGTATATAAAACAGCTTCATCTATAGTTGGCTGGTCAAATTCTAAAAGCAAACGCTCATATTCAGATGTATTTTGAACTGAAAACTTTATCCAAAAACTGCTTGGACTCACCCCAATATTTGGTACACTAGCTGTTGATGGGGTAAACGTAGCAGACTTAATAACATCTTGCAATGTCATTTTGCCGGTAGAATCTTCAAAAATAGCTATGTACTCTCCTATAGATTTAGAAACACCGCTTTCACGTACAGTTAAAATAGGTTCTGCAACAGATATAAAACCATGGAATAGAAAAACAAAGAAAATCAATACGACTTTCAGATAATTCATTGCAGCTTTTTTATTGCAAACAAAATAGTTTCTTTATCATTACCAAACAAATATTGATTACAGAATATTATATCTGCCAGGAGCCATGATGTTATTAGGGTCAATTGCACGTTTAATGTTTGCCAAGAACCTTATATAGGCATCATCAATACCCGCCTTTGTTTTCATTTGCATACCCATTGTAGTATCCCTGTAAGGAAAAAAACCATTTTGCTTTAAAGCAGTATTCAGTTCTGCATAACATTGTTCAGCCAACTCATCTTCTCCTTCTACTTCCCTATCCCAATTAATAGAACCAATAATATTGATAGCTCGTTCTGTCATACATTGTAAAGAAATGGCTGGCTCAAAAGGATATTTATAAACAATATTGTTTATAATATCTACAGCCTTTCCAATATGCTCTCCTGTAAAGGGAATAATAGGTGAAAACCAAATCATTCCACATTTATCTTTATCAGGGTTCATAACTTCAGGTATAGATTTCCTTTTTCTCCAATACGTCTGTTTAATCGGTGTATTTTCTGGTATTCCTATATACTTACGCAGCAAGTAAGAGCGTAAAGCATCGGACTCTCTATCGCCGGTAATACCTTTATAGTGGTTTTGCAATGTTTCCATCATTTCTTCTTTGGCTATTTCCAATACATATAATTCGTCAACAAATGGTCTTAATTCAGCTTCAATAATGGATGTCTGTATCTTACCATGTTCTTGACTTACAGATCGTATACTTATTTCGCCATTCCAGGTACTGGCAAGAGGACCAAATGGCGTTGTATTTCTTATTACTTCTAACACTTCATTTGGGTGTGTTTTGCCAGGTGTACAAGTACTGAACGGATACTGGGTAACAGTAGAGAGTACTCTGAAGTCATTGTACATCGTGATAGTAGGACGAACCAAGCCAGTAGAAGACATATCCTGCAACTTATCAATAAGTGCTGGCAAGCGATTGTTATCCTTTAACCTATATGCAACTAACTGAAAGTATTCGGGCAGCTTCATTAGCCACTGTGTTAATTTAGTTACTATCCCGAAATTAGATTGAGAGAAAAGACCATCTATAGACGGGCCAGACCCCCAACGGTAAACATTTGATGCTATATGGTTTCCGTATCTACCAAAACCGGAAGAAACAAGCTCTCCGTCTGGCAATACTGCTTCCAAACCACATATAGTTGAAAACCTGTCTGCATACAACCCTGTACCTATCCCTCTCTCTATAGCATTGCCGACTAAGCTTGAACCTATACTACCACCTGTAGCACTAAGAATCAACTCTGAATTCTTTTCTCTAAGAAACTCAAACAGTTGCTGAAAAGTAACACCAGGCTCAATTGTAACATATCCTAACTGCTCGTTATAGTCAGAAATCCGGTTCATTCTGCTAAGCTCAATAAGCATACTATTGTCGGCTACAGGCACACGAGAGCCATATCCCCAATTACACCCACGGCTAATGGGGTAAACGGGTATTTTATATTCATTTGCCAACTTTATACTTTGTTGTAATTCTTCAGTGCTACCTGGTTTTATAACAAGTACAATTTTTTGTGCTGTTTTATAATTTGTAGCTTCGGCCGCATGTATATAGTTACTATCTGTAATAACGTTTTCTTCGCCAACTATATTTTCGAGTTTATTAATTAAAGTATCTAGCTCCATTATCATTCAATGCATTGAAAGTTATAAATTAGGAATCTGTAAATCATATACCACATCAAGGGTTCGTCCTTTAGGACCGGTTTCAAACTTATGTTGAAATAGTTTCTTCCTTAAATCCAAAATTATTTCCCTCTCTTCGGGTTCTGCTGTTGGCAGGTTTTGTGTATCATTAATTATAACAGCTGTTGCTATCAGGTCTTCTTTAGGATAATAAAATGTGCCGTTATTACCAAGAAATGTTGCTATTTCAAAACCAACACGAGCACTATTTTTAACTGTAGCTGGCGCACAGAGACCAAACATTGTTGTAAGTTTTATTTGCTCTGCAATAGCAACTGCGGCCCTGCCCAAGTACATACTACCTATACCTAAGCCCGCAACTTCTCTACTATTCCATAAGCCACAAAACTCAGCAGTTCCCCTAGCGGCATATCTAGCAACAGTTTCTACTACAGATCCATCCATATCTTGTACAGCCTTTTCTATTGGTAGCTGATATTTTCCACCCGCTACTTGTACCCTTGCACCGCCATAGACTTTTTCACCATCTTCAGACTCTACTAATATTACATATGTATCTGGGTCATCAAACCATTCAACATTAGCAGAGGTAATCATTGTTATACCATAAATCTTCAACACTTTCATATGGCCATCCAAAAACTTATGACATGATGTCTTATCGTCCGGTGCCCTGAAAGCTTTGATAACAATTTTTATATCACTCATACAATGGATTAATAGTTAAAATACCCTCAAAAGTTTTATTAGAGCATAGTACTGTCTGTCTGTTTGAGTGAAATATTCGACGGCAAAATGTATGTGCAAATCTTACCATGTTATGCATAATTGAAAATATCCTCCGTTTGTACAATAACACAATAAAAATGCGATATTAATGTACAAAAATAGTATAGTAAAAACAAACAGGTAGATTATATAATCATTTTAGCGAAGAATAGTACAGATTAAAATACAAACACCAGCTATAATCTATCTTTGTATACAGCGAAAGAACGCTGATAAACATCATAGGAATAACAAAAAACAGCTTACCCCTATGCGTTTTTCAATAAAATGTTTAACTTGTATAAATACATTTATACAAGTTGCTATATTGCAGTAATGAAATAAGTTGCTTAATACATGGCTGAGAATAAAATAAATGTGCTATACGTAGACGATGAACAAAATAACCTCATCTCTTTCAAAGCAACTTTTCGTATTAAATACAATGTCTACACTGCTATAAGCGGTGAAGATGCTATCAAAATACTGAACAACAACCCAATTGATATAATCATAACAGACCAACGTATGCCCAATATGACGGGTGTCCAGTTTTTAGAATCAATACTTGAGGCTCATCCTGATCCAATGCGTATTCTGCTTACCGGTTATGCAGATTTAAATGCTGTTATTGATGCAGTTAACAAAGGTAAAATATTCCATTACCTCACAAAACCATGGAATGAAGAAGAACTTGACATAACAATTAAGCGAGCGTTTGAAGTATACACATTACGTAAAGATGAAAAAGAGTTAACAGAAAAACTAGGCGTAACAAATGCCCAACTTGAGTTTTTACTCAGGCAACAATTACTATCATAGCATATACAGGCCCAACCGGGCTTGTTTTTTATAATTACCTTTGTGTTGTTACTTACAAGTATTCATGCCTAAGTTAAGTGTTGTTATCATAACGCTGAATGAAGAAAAAAACATTAGTCGCTGTCTCGATTCTGTGAAGGAGGTTGCAGATGAAATGTTGATTGTAGATAGTTTATCTACTGACAACACAGTAAACATTGCTAAACAATATGGCGCCAGGGTGATTGTGCAGCCATTTCTAGGACACATTGAGCAAAAGAACTTTGCTGCAATGCAAGCTAAACATGACTGGGTACTTTCTTTAGATGCAGATGAATGCTTAAGTCCAGAATTATCTAAAAATATATGTTCTATAAAAGAGAGACTGGACTACAATGCTTATCGTTTTCCAAGATTAAATAATTTTTGCGGCAAATGGATAAGGCATTGCGGTTGGTACCCTGATGCAAAAATCAGGTTATTCAATCGAACAAAAGGTTCTTGGACAGGTGAAAATCCACACGATAAATGGGAACTTCATCACAAAGAGAACGTATATTTATTACAAGGGGATTTACTTCACTACAGCTTCAACAGTATAACTGATTATATCAAAAAAGTAGAAAAATACTCAGAAATTGCTGCAAGAGCACGTGCTGAAAAGGGCATAAACTACAACTTATTAAAAATAATAGTAGTACCTAAATGGAAATTCTTCTCCGATTTTGTGTTGCGCTTAGGCTTTCTTGATGGTTATTATGGCTGGTTAGTTTGCCGTTTAAGTGCTATGGAAACAATGATAAAATACGCTAAGACAAGGCAATATGCACAGTGGAAAAAACAAGGAAAACCCTACTGACAAAGAGGGCATCAGCCTCAACAAATACATCAGCTCTACAGGTTTTTGCTCTCGCAGAGAAGCCGATAAATATATAGAAGATAACAGAGTAACTGTAAATGGCAAAATAGCAGGGCTTGGCAAGAGAGTACTAGCAGGAGAGAAAGTTGCCATTGACGGTGAATTAATAAAGCATAAAACAACAAATAAATCAGTTTACATAGCACTAAATAAGCCAATTGGTATTACATCAACTACAGACACTAAAGACAAGAGTAACATTATTTCGTTTCTAAATTATCCAAAACGCATTTTCCCAATAGGCAGGCTGGATAAGGATTCTGACGGATTAATATTCCTTACTAACGATGGCGACATTGTCAACAAAATACTAAGAGCTGAAAATAACCATGAGAAAGAATACATCGTTTCAGTTGATAAAGCTATTACCCCCGATTTCATTCTCAAAATGAGCAATGGACTGCCCATATTGGGTACAGTGACACAAAAATGTTTTGTAAAACAAGAAGGTAGCCGCAGATTTCGTATAATACTTACACAGGGCCTAAACAGGCAGATACGCCGTATGTGTGAATACCTTGGTTATGAAGTCAAAAAGTTGACTCGTGTGCGCATTATGAATGTAGAGTTAGGCAATTTGGCTATTGGCAAATGGCGTTATCTAAACCCAGAAGAAATTACTATAATTGAAAAGCTAATTAGTAAATCTCACAAAACGACCGAGCAAGCAGTCGGCAGTATAAAAAAGAAACCCACAACTGACAAATATATATCTGCTACAACTAACACACAACCTAAATCAGTTCAAAAAAAACATCGCAGTTACAAGGAATGGCGTAACAAAAGTTAAGAAATACATAATACCTTATAACATATAGGGGTTCATACCATAACTTTAGTTTTTTAAAAAACTGATTATATGAAAGACGCAATCAAAACATTTTCTGTAGCTGCTGTATCCGCCATTTTAGTAATGGGGGCATTTTCTTTTAAACCTGCAAACAACGCAACAACTAATAATCAAGCTGCGGTGTATGAGTACAAGCAATTTTCAACCATCGAGTCTGTAATACCTGGTGGACTTGGCCGTTCTCGTATTCTCACGACAGACGATAACGGACAGATGATTGAAAAAGACCTAAAAAATTTTTATAGCATGGTAGGCATCAATTTTGGCAATATTGCAAATAATGACCGTGCTATTGTTGACCGCATCAACCAATATAGCAATGAAGGTTGGGAGCTAATACAAGTTTCTACAGGCTCACACGCTCAAAGTTCAGAAGGCAATAGTGCAGGCGGTTTATTCATCACACGTTATCTTTTCAAGAGGGCCAAATAATCTTTATTGACACCCATAAAAAAATCCCCGTTAGTGTAATACTAACGGGGATTTGTAAATAAATATGGCAGCT
>CALESY010000025.1 GCA_937919945.1 uncultured Chitinophagaceae bacterium
CGTGTTCGTCTTGTCTGTATTACGCCCGTAAGGTATTTGTTTTATGTAAGTACAAGCATCCGAAAAAGTATTGATACCAAATGCTATGAATGTATCACTGATTTGGTTGCCGTTTTGAATAGTGAAATCTGTATTAATTGAGCTCATTGTTTAACTGATTTTAGCCCAGTTATTTGCAGCTTTTTCTTGCAATAGAATACTTCGGATGGCTGCATGTTGCGGATGAGTTAGAGAGGGGTCTGATGTAATGATTTGTTGCGCGGCTATACGGGTTTGCTCCAGTATGGCACTGTCATCAACAATATCAGCCAGTTTGAATTTCAGTATGCCGCTTTGCCTTGTGCCTGAAAGGTCGCCTGGGCCACGCATGGCAAGGTCTTTTTCTGCTATGATAAATCCGTTGGATGTGGATGTCATTATCTTCATCCTTTCGGCACTTTCGTTGGATAGTTTATTGCCAGTAAGCAGTATGCAATAAGATTGTTCTGCACCACGCCCCACGCGTCCGCGTAGCTGGTGCAGTTGAGATAAGCCAAACCGCTCAGCACTTTCTATCAGCATGACACTAGCATTAGGTACGTTTACGCCTACTTCTATTACGGTAGTAGCAACCAGTATATGCGCATTCCCTTTTACAAACCGTTGCATATTCCGTTCACGCTCTCCTGCTTCTTGCTTGCCATGCACCATCGCTATGTTGTACTTATGATCCGGGAAAAAGGTTTTCACTTGTTCAAAACCTAATTTCAAACTTTCATAGTCCATTTTTTCAGACTCCTCAATAAGCGGATAAACTATATATGCCTGCCTGCCTTTGTCTATTTCTACTCTGATGAACTCCATCACATTTGCACGGCGCATCTCGTTGCGGTGTACAGTTTTTATTTCCTGCCTGCCAGGGGGTAGCTCATCTATTAGAGATACATCAAGGTCGCCATAGAGTGTCATGGCGAGTGTGCGAGGTATGGGTGTTGCTGTCATTACCAACACATGGGGTGGCGTACTGTTCTTTTGCCACAGACGAGAGCGTTGCGCCACACCAAAACGGTGCTGCTCATCTATAATAGCCATGCCAAGGTTGCTAAATTGTACCGTATCTTCCAGTAATGCATGTGTGCCTACTACGATAGGAATTGTACCGGTCTGTAATCCAGCAAGTGTTTCCTTACGCTCTTTGCCTTTGGTAGTACCCGTCAGTATAGCAACAGGTATATTCATAGGTGTTAGTAACTCTTTTACACTTTGATAATGTTGTTGTGCCAGTATCTCAGTCGGTGCCATCAGGCAAGCCTGAAAACCATTGTCCATTGCCAGTAACATAGACATCACCGCCACCATTGTTTTACCACTACCTACATCGCCTTGTAGCAGTCGGTTCATTTGTTTGCCTGTTGCAGTATCTAGACGTATCTCTTTCAGCACACGTTTTTGCGCACCAGTTAATTGAAAGGGTAGATGATTGTTATAGAAACTATTGAAATTACTACCTACTTTGTCAAACTTCCATCCTTGCTGTATGGTGTGTTGCAGGCGCAACTGTGCTATTTTCAGTTGAGATGCCAGCAACTCTTCCCACTTCAGGCGATAGCGGGCAGCTTGCATGTGTTCATCACTATCCGGGAAGTGAATCCACTTAATGGCATTGTATCTGCTGCAAAGCTGGTATTGCGTAAGTATGTTTGAGGGTAGTATTTCAGGAATGTCACCCTGTTTTATCTTTTCAAAAAGGCTTTGTGTCAGTTTGGCAAATGAACGGTTGCTGATACCTTTTGCCCGTAGTTTTTCTGTACTGGGGTATACAGGCTGCATGCCCGGTATGCTTGTGTCGCTGTTCAGTGGTTCTATTTCAGGATGGGCGATATTAGGTACACCATTGAAAAATGAAACTTTCCCGAATAATATATATCTGCCATGGTCTACAAGCGATTTCTTCATCCATTGCGCCCCTTGAAACCATATCAACTCTATCTGCCCTGTATCGTCAAAAAAGGTAGCAACTAACCGTTTCTTCCGTCCTTCACCTTCTTCAAAAATATTAATGACAGTACCAAGTAACTGTACATATTCTGTATTGCCATTAATGGCCGCTACTTTATCAACTTTCGTACGGTCGAAGTAACGATAAGGGTAATGGTATAATAAATCTCCAAACGTACCTATCTCCAGTTCCTTACGCAGCATTTCACCGCGTTGCGGCCCTACACCTTTCAGGTATTCGATAGGAGAATCTAATATGGAAGCGAGATTGCTGATACTTGTGATTATTTAGACAAATATAAACAAGACAATGTTTTGACAAACTAAACCGTCAAATGTATTGCAGCCGACAAATCAGTTGTGTATCGCTGCCTAATTTGCATAAAATGATAAAGATGAAAACTTTTAAGTTGATATGGATATTGCTGGTAAGTATAGTAAACGCATCTGCCCAGCCCGTGGCGCAAACGGTGGTTGCAGAGCATTTTACCAATACTTATTGCAGTATATGCGCATCCCGCAACCCCGGCTTATATGCCAATTATGCCAACTTCCCACAAGTGTTGCACATTGCTTACCATCCAAGCGCTCCTTATGCTGCTTGTCCGCTTAATCAGCACAATAAAACAGAAAATGATGCCCGCACTAATTTTTATGGGATTTATGGCTCAACACCAAGGCTTATAATACAAGCAAAAGAAGTAACTGGCTCATTCACAAACGCATCTATTTTTCAAAATGAATTGGGGAAAACTACTGCATTTGAGATGACTGCGAAGTTGAGTGAGATAGCAGGTAATAACCTTGAGATAAGAGTAGTAATCAGGAAAAAAGATGCCAGCGCATTGACGAACCTTACACTCTATGTACCGCTTGTAGAAGATACACTGTTTTTTGCCGCCAACAACGGAGAGAGTAAACACCTTGATGTATTCAGGAAAAGTTTTTGGGGTGTCAACCCGTTAGCTATTACCGCACCTGTAAACATCGGAGATTCTACGGTGCATACACAACAGATAGCTATAAATGTTGCATGGAACAAGGGTAGGGTATATGGTATAGCCATATTGCAGGATAATAGCAAAAACCATGTTCAGGCTGCTAAGTCAAACAAATTAGCTTACCCCACAAGTATTCAGCATTATACTACCTCGCCTGTATTTATCGCGCCCAATCCGGCAACTAATTATTTACAACTACATGGCAATGCCAACAACAGGTACACCGTTGCTATACAAGACATAACTGGCAGACAAATAAGTCGCCTTGCTATAAGTGGCGGCGATAGAATAGATATTTTAGGATTGGCAGGCGGACAGTATATAGCCTATATACAACACGGTAGCACACAGCAGGCATTCAAGTTTATTAAGAACTGACGTAACTTAGGGTAATGAGCTTGGACGATACATTTTTGCTAATCAGGAAAAACGATTTTCTGAATAAGTTATCAGATGATGATTATACCGCTCTGCATCTTGAACATAATATAGTTGTAGCCGATAAAGGTGCGTATGTATATTTTGATGCGCATGCCCTCAACAAGTTGTATTTCGTAAAAGACGGGTATATAAAAATAGGGTGTATAGATGATGAGGGCAATGACATAGTAAAAGAGATACTGCAACCCGGCGATATTTTCGGACAATTTACATTGGAAAGAAATAACATGCTGGGCGAATACGCACAAGCATACAAGTGTGAAACCAGCCTTTGTTCCTTTACGCTAGAAGATTTTCAACGTCTGTTGATGCATAGGCCTGATTTGTCCGTACAATACGCAAAAAAAGTAGGGCAGAAATTGAGAAAGGTAGAAAACAGGTTGATGAACTTACTGCAAAAAGATGCCCGAAGCAGGTTATTATACTTTTTCTGGACACTGCTACCGCAAGATAATGCAATAGAGCAAAGCTCATACAGTATGCGAAACTTCCTGACACACGAGGATATAGCAAGGCTAACAGGCACCAGCAGGCAAACGGTTACCACACTAATAAATGAATTTGCACAGGATGGTTTACTCGATGTTGACAGGCGCACTATTGTTATACACGATATAAAATCGTTACAACGATTAGCTAAAATAGGTTGATTTATTTACCCTCTTTATCTACAGCTAAAACTGTTTTAAGATTCAGTGATTTCGCTGCTTTCATAACTGCTACAATGCTTTCCGCATCTGCTTGTTTATCTGCATTGATGACAACAGTAGGCTCTGCATCTTGCGATTTTTGTACAACATAATTGATGGCAGATGTCAGTGAGTCTTTGCTGGTGGCTTGTGTGCCAACATAAAACTGTTGCTCAGGTGTTATAGATACTACTACCGTTTGTTTGGCTTTAGTATCGCTCTTTGCACTGGGTATAGATAGCTTTATTACATTGGGATTAGCTAATGTAGATATGATTAAGAAAAACAATAACAGTATGAACAATATATCATTCAATGCAGAAGCATGCGCTTCGGGTTTTTCTCTGAGCCTTTTTCGTAAATCCATATCTGGCTATTTTGCAGGTTCGTGTAAAATATCCAAAAACTCTACCGAGGCAGACTCCATGCGGTTTACATTCTTATTTATCTGTGCGTTAAGGTAGTTGTATGCCACATAAGACAACAAACCTATTATCAACCCTACGGCAGAAGTTACCATTTTGGTATAAATGCCGCTTGCAATCCCTTCAATAGAAAAGCCCTGATGTTGGATGTTGAAGAACAAAATTATCATACCTGCAATTGTTCCGAGGAAACCAAACATAGGCGCAATACCTGCAATGGTGGACAATATAGATAGGTTTTTTTCAAGTTGATACACTTCCAGTTTACCTGCATTCTCTATAGATTTTTCTATATGGTCTATTGGTTTGCCTATACGGCTCAAACCTTTGTCTATCATTCTAGCTACTGGTCCATTCGTATTTTTGGATAATATTTTTGCAGCTTGTAGATTGCCGTCTGTAATATGCTCTCTCACACGAGCCATAAATGTGGGGTCTGTAACAGATGCTTTGCGTATAGCCATCAGGCGTTCTGCAAACACGTACACCATCAGTACGGAGCATATCAGTAGCGGTATCATCAATACACCGCCTTGCATCAACAGATACCATAAAGATATTTCCTGCTGTTTTGTAGCTACAGTAGCCGAGTTTGCTAAAGTATCGGCTTGTAATAATATGGAGAGTATTGCCATAGTTTCTAAAAAGACTAACTGTAATAATAATAAATTTTAGCGGTTGTGGCAGATACAATGTGTTAAAAAACAAAGCCAACACTAAATGTGTCGGCTTTGCAATTAAATATAGTAAGTATTAACCGATAGATACCAGTTCAAGGTCGAATATCAAATCCTGTCCTGCAAGAGGGTGGTTAGCATCCAGTATTACTACTTCTGCTTGTACATCGGCTATTACCACCGGAAATACGTTACCTGTATTATCGCTCATGTGCAGTTCGAGACCCACAACAGGTTGCATATCTGCAGGGAATTCACTTTTAGGATATTCCATCATCATATCGTCGCGGCGTTCACCGTAAGCCTGATCAACAGGGATTTGTACTGTTTTCTTATCGCCTACTTTCATATCCAGCAGCGCATCGTCAAACCCTTTTATCACCTGTCCGCTGCCAACGGTAAACTGTAGCGGGTCGCGGCCTTCAGAGCTGTCAAATGTTGAGCCGTCTGTTAGCTTTCCGTGATAATGCACGCTTACAGTATCACCATTTTTAACTTGTTGCATGTAAATTGTTTTAATAAATGCTAATAATGATGCAAGTTACGTTTAATATCGGAAACGCAGGACTATCTTTACGCTTAAATGAGGAACTTATTGTTAAGATTTATACCGCTAATACTGGTATTAATATCCGGTAACGCAATAGCACAAAAAAAGGAAGTCAAGCCTTTAAAATACGGACATGATGTAGTAGTTGGTGCGGAACGCATGAAAGAATATTTGTCTGTACTAAAGGCAAAGCGTGTGGCCCTGCTCATAAATCACACATCTTTATTGGGTAATGTAAATCTGCTTGATACATTATTGAAAGCAGGTGTTAATGTGGTGAAAGTATTCACCCCTGAACATGGCTTCAGAGGAGAGGCAGAAGCAGGCGCCAAAGTGAATAATAGTATTGATAGCGCCACTCAATTACCAATTGTATCGTTGTATGGCGATAATAAAAAGCCTAAGGCTGAACACCTGCTGGATGTTGACATAGTTGTATATGATTTGCAGGATGTAGGTGTAAGGTTTTATACCTATATATCTACAATGCAGTATGCTATGGAAGCATGCATTGAAAATAATAAACAATTTTTGATATTAGACAGGCCAAACCCTAATGGACATTATGTTGACGGACCTGTATTGAAGCCTGAGTATAAATCTTTTGTTGGTATGCAGCCTATCCCTATTGTTTATGGTATGACAGTAGGGGAATATGCTAAAATGCTTATTGGCGAAAAATGGTTGAGCAATGCTGATAAATTAGATTTGAAAATTATTACTTGCAGCAACTACAATCATAATATACAATATGATTTACCCGTTCGTCCATCGCCCAATCTGAAAACTATGGCAGCCATATTTGCATATCCATCTATCTGCTTGTTTGAGGGTACTGTGGTAAGTGTTGGCAGAGGTACATCAACACCTTTTCAAATGTTTGGCCATCCCGATTTTGCAGGTAAGGCAAGCTACAGTTTTCGTCCGGTACCTGTTTGGGGAAAACCGGATCCTTTGTATGCTTTTAAGGATTGCTACGGGCAAATGGTGGTAATGGATAAAGAGGAGGCGTATACTTTGATAGGTAGGCGTGTAAGGTTGTTATGGCTTATTAGGGCGTATGGCTGGTACCCTGATAAGAAAAAGTTTTTCAATCCATTCTTCGAAAAGCTTGTAGGTAATGGTGAGTTGAGAAAGCAAATAGAAAGCGGTATGGATGAATATACCATCAGAACTACATGGCAAAAAGATATCGATGCGTTTAAAAAAATAAGAAAGAAGTATTTGTTGTACGAAGACTTTGAATAAACAATCTTTGCCCTTTTTAAATTCAAATGCAGGTAATTTTTGTATCCATATACAGTTTTTTTGAGCGTAACAAAAAACTATACTGGCTGTGTTTTGTCGTCAGTTTTTTGATGTTGGCCGTGCTTGCATCGCAAATAAAGCTGAAAGATGACATAACCAGCATGTTGCCAGATAGTAAGGCTATCAAGGCAATGAATAATGTAGTTAGTAATACACAGGCAGGCGAGCAGGTTATCTTCATGCTCTCTTTTGCAGATAGCAATGTCGCTAATCCAGACAGTTTAATTCATGCTGCAAATGACTATTTGTCAATCCTGAAAAAAGATTGCTCACCGTGGATTGATACTGTCATCTTACAACCCGGAACCGGATATGAAGAAATTCTTGTAGATATAGTTCAACAGAATCTTCCAATATTCCTGAATGATAACGATTATAACAGGCTCGATACATTATTAGAACCGGAGCGTATTTCCCGAACATTAGAACAGAACAAAAAACTGTTGTTATCGCCAGCTGGTACTTTTTACAAAACTATGGTAGCCAAAGACCCTGTTGGCATATCTGGTTTGGTATGGGAAAAACTGAAAACACTGCAAGCAGACCCCGGGTATGAAACATATGAGGGCTATTTGTTCAACAACGCACAACGTAATCTTAGTTTTTTCCTGAAACCAAAATACAAGGCATCAGAAACAGGAAAGAATACACAATTATTTAAGAAAGTAGATGAAATAACTGATACCTGGCAAGCTCATAATGCAGGTTTACGGGTAATGTATTTCGGCGGGCCTGCTGTTGCTGCAGGCAATGCCTCGCAACTGCAAACAGACACAATTGTTACACTATCAGTAACAATTGTCTTATTGCTGATTCTTACTTTTTATTTCTTCCGTAAAAAACGTACTTCACTATTACTCTTAGTACCTGTGCTATATGGTGCAGTCTGTGGCTTGGCAGTCATGTACATTGTGCAGGGTTCTGTTGCCGTCATAGCATTGGGTGCTGGTGCGATTATATTAGGTATAGCAATAGATTTCGCTATTCATTTTCTATCACACACAAGGCATGTCAGCAATATCAGGTTGGCAGTGCAGGAAATGTCCAATCCGTTGACGATAGGCAGCTTTACAACCATTGCCGCTTTTCTCTCATTACGTTTTGTGTCAACACCTATATTACAGGATTTAGGTCTGTTTGCTGCTGCAAGCCTTGCTGGGGCATCATTATGTACGTTAATTTTTCTGCCTCATTTGCCATTAGGCACAAATATTTCAACTAAACCAACCATTTTTGACAAAGCAGGTAAATGGAAGCCAGAGAAAAGTAAGTGGCTCGTTATAGGCATTATTTTACTAACACCTATCATGTACAAATGCATTGATGGTGTTTCTTTTGATAGTGATATGATGCACCTCAATTACCTGTCGCCAAGGCTGGAAAAAGCACAAGAAGAGGTGAGTAAGTACAACGCTGCAGCACTTAGCAGTGTGTTTGTAATGGCAGGAGATAGCACAGATAACCGCGCTATACAGCAGTTAGAGAAAGCCAATAGCATTATTGACAGTTTGGTAAACAGTGGCATCATTCGCAATGCCTCTAATCCCACACTACTATTACCCTCTGCAAATGAACAGTTGAAAAGAATAGCGAAATGGAAAACCTACTGGACTGATGCAAGACAAAACAGTGTAATAGCTGCCGTTAATACTGCAACTGTTACCAATGGCTATAGTGCAAATGCTTTCAGTGATTTTAAGGATGTAATACAAAAAGACTACAGACCTTTTGATGCTGCAACACAAAATGTATTGGCTTCGTTATTCCCAGGTGGGTTTTCAAAAGATGGCAATACACATTATGCCATCGCATCGTTAAAAGTAGAGCAGGCTAACAGGCAAGCAGTGTTTGATAAATTGAAGAATATTGAGGGTGTTACCATTGCTGACAGGCAACAGGGAGCAACACAACTAGTGGAAATACTAAATAAGGATTTTACAAGTATTGCTTTATACTCATCTCTTATAGTGTTTTTTGCACTACTTATAGGCTACGGACGAATAGAGCTTGCCATTATTGCATTTTTACCAATGGCCATATCATGGATATGGATTTTAGGATTGATGTCGTTATTGGGTTTGCAGTTTAATATTGTTAACATCATCATTTCATCACTAATATTTGGATTGGGAGATGATTACACCATCTTCACGATGGATGGACTGATAGAAAAATATAGGACCGGTAAACAAAAACTTGAATCAACAAGGGCAGCGGTGTATGTATCGGTCCTTACTGTGATTATTGGCTTAGGTGTATTATTGTTAGCAAAGCATCCCGCGTTACGTTCTATAGCGTTTATTTCTGTAACTGGTTTAGTTTGTGTTTTATTTGTTTCTCAAGTACTGCAACCATTTTTGTTTAATTGGTTTATACAAAACAGAGCGGATAAAAAATTCTTGCCATTTACATTACGTAGCTTCTGTATATCTGTTTTTGCCTTTGCCTATTTCTTTACAGGGTCTATGGTATTGACTATACTGGGTGTAATACTCACTAAGTTATGGCCATTTAACAGAGAGAGAGCAAGGTATTGGTTTCATGCATGGGTGAGCAGATATACATGGAGCATGATGTACATTATGGGCAATGTAAAAAAACGAGTGTTTAATATTAATAAAGAAGACTTTCAAAAGCCTGCTGTATATATTGCCAATCACTCTTCGTTTTTGGACATACTCGTTACCACTATGTTGCATCCTAAGTTGGTACTGATGACTAATAGATGGGTTTGGCGAAGCCCTGTATTTGGTGCAGTGGTTCGTATGGCAGAATATTATCCTGTAGCAGATGGAGCGGAAGAAAGCCTGGAACCTTTGCGCGATTTAGTAAACCGAGGTTACTCAATCGTAGTATTTCCTGAAGGAACACGGTCATACGACGATACTATAAAACGTTTCCATAAAGGTGCATTTTTTATTGCTGAGAAACTGAAGCTGGATATTGTACCGGTATTATTGCATGGAGTAGGGTACACGATGCAAAAAGGTGACTGGTTATTGAAAGACGGGACTTGTTCTGTATATATCCACAATAGAATAACACCTGAAGATAACAGCCTTGGGTCTACTTACACAGAACGTGCTAAAATGATAGGTAAGTGGATGAGAACTGCGTTGGCTAACACAAAACTGAAAGATGAAACACCAAAATATTTTAAAGAGAAACTGATACGTAGCTATACTTACAAGGGGCCTGTTACAGAATGGTATTGTCGTATTAAAACAAAGCTTGAAGATTACTATGAGCCATTTCATGAACTTCTACCACGAGCAGGTAAATTTTATGATTTGGGGTGTGGTTATGGTTTTATGACTTATATGCTTCACTGGGCAGCACCTGAGAGAGTATTTACAGGAGTGGATTATGATGCAGATAAAGTTGAAACTGCGCAAGGAAATTTCCTGAGAAATGAGACCGTTAACTTCATGCAAGGTGATGTTACAAATATAATTCTACAAGCATGCGATGGTATTATCATAAGCGATGTATTGCATTATTTATTACCAGATCAACAAGACGCATTGCTTGAGAAATGTTACAATAGCCTGAATGTAAATGGAACACTAATAATAAGAGATGGTGTAGCAGAGTTGCAAGATCGCATAAAGGGCACAAAGCTTACGGAATTATTCAGCACTAAGCTCTTCAAGTTCAACAAGACACAAAATGAATTGCATTATATAAGTAAGGTGTTTATTGAGTCATTCGCAGCAAGACATAATATGAGCATCAAAATACTTGATAATTCAAAGTATACTGCCAACCTGATTTTTGTATTGAAGAAGTTGGATTAGTCTATTTGTAATTTTCAATGGCTATAGTTTCCCGGCAAAAGAAATATTCACGTACATCATTGGAAGCGACGATAACTAAACGGTCTTTTGTATATTTTTCTATCCAGCTAGTGTATTGTTCTATACCTTGCTGGTCAAGGTTGGTGCAAGGTTCATCTAATAGTAGTATAGGTGTATCAGCAAATATGGCTTGTGCAAGTTTTACTCGTTGCTTCATCCCCGATGAGTAATCGCCTATGGGTTTATTGGTAAATGCTTCAAGTCCGATAATTTTAATTATTTCAACAACACTCAATCCTTTTAGTGTTTTTTTAAAACTGAAGTGAAACGTCAGAAATTCATGCAGTGTCAGTTCTTCTACTATATCCTGCCCTGGCGCTGTAAAGCTGATGTGTGAAAATATCTTGTCTATCTCTATAGTTCCATTATCATTGCCATACAACACCTTGCCTGCACTAGGGTTTTGCATACCTGCTATAATGCGCAATAAAGTTGATTTGCCGCTACCATTGGCTCCTAATATAGCATAACTGCCGGGTGTAGTAAAGGAATAAGATATATCCTTAAAAATCCGGTGTTTCTGAAAACGTTTGCTTATGTTCTCAAGAGATATCTTCATTGAATCTGCGGGCATAACCCTTCATGATACCACGTCCGGTATCGCGTACAAATGAAATGATTTCATCGCGCTCGTCAGACACAGGTATTTCTGCTTCAATAATGCTCAACGCTTTTGATACATTATATCCTCTTACAAACAAGATGCGGTATATATCAAGTATGTGGTTGATTTTTTCAATATCATACCCCCGGCGTTTCAACCCTACCGAATTAACGCCAACGTAAGAAAGTGGCTCGCGTGCTGCCTTTACATACGGTGGTACATCTTTACGTACTAAAGAACCGCCGGTAATGAAAGCATGAGAGCCAATACGTACAAATTGCTGAACGGCTGTAAGGCCAGCCAATACTACATTGTCACCAACAGTTATGTGTCCTGCCAGAGTAGTATTGTTAGAGAATATGCAGTAATTACCCACTTCACAATCGTGTGCAATATGTGAATAGGCCATTATCAAGCAGTTATTGCCGATTTTGGTTTTACTTCTGTCAGTAGTACCTCTGTTAATGGTAACACACTCACGTATAGTAGTATTATCTCCAATTATGGTAAGGGTTTCTTCTCCTTTGTATTTGAGGTCTTGTGGTATGGCAGATACTACTGAACTGGGAAATATCCGACAGTTTTTGCCGATTCTGGCACCTTCCATAATGGTGACATTCGAGCCAATCCATGTACCCTCTCCTATTTCTACATTCTTATGAATGGTAGTAAATGGGTCAATCTTTACATTCGGACCTATTTTTGCATCCGGGTGGATGTACGTTAACGGGTGGATCATCGTTTGTCTTTTCTTACAATTTGTGCTACTAATTCGGCTTCCGTTACCAGTTTGTTGCCCACATATACAGTACCCCTCATTTCGCATATACCACGGCGTATGGGGTTCATCAAATCCAATTTCAGAATTAGTGTATCGCCTGGTAATACTTTGTGTTTAAATTTTACTTTATCTATTTTCAGAAAATAGGTATCATAGTTTTCCGGGTCGCTATAGTTGTTTAAGGCGAGTATGCCGCCTGTTTGCGCCAATGCTTCAATCTGCAAAACACCAGGCATTACAGGATTGCCTGGAAAATGGCCCTGAAAGAAATGTTCGTTATAAGTAGCATTTTTTATACCCACCACATGGTTGTCACTCAACTCTATTATTTTATCAACTAACAGAAACGGGAATTTATGCGGTAGTGCTTTTTCTATTTGTGTAATGTCATAGATGGCGGGCTGATTAGGGTCGTAATGTGGTACATCCGACAGGTGCTTGTTCTTTTTAATATACTGTTTTATTTTTTTTGCGAATTCAACGTTTGAAGCATGGCCTGGTCTGCTGGCAATAACGTGTGCTTTGATGTTGAAACCAACCAATGCTAAATCGCCTACAACATCCAATAATTTATGCCTTGCAGGTTCGTTGGTGAAATGGAGTTGAACATTATTCAATATGCCTTCCTGCTTTACCTCAATATTTTGTTTGTTAAATACTTTGGCAAGCCTGTCTAATTCTCCTTGGCTTACAGGCTTATCTACCACAACAATAGCATTGCTCAAATCGCCCCCTTTTATCAGGTTGTTATCAAGCAGGTATTCTAACTCATGCAAAAAACAAAAAGTACGGCAAGGTGCTATTTCCCCTTTAAATTCAGCAATATGCTTCAGGGTAGCATGTTGTGTGCCCAACACAGGCGAATTAAAATCAATCATTGTAGTTATCTGGTATTCGTTTGACGGAACAGCCAACATATCTACGTTCTTTACAGGGTCGTAATAATGAATATTAGAATCTATAGTATAAACTATGCGTTTAGCATCCTGTGCTTGTACACCGACGCTTTCTATTGCTTCTATGAATACTTTAGAACTACCATCCATAATAGGTACTTCAGGACCATCCAGTTCTATCAACACATTGTCAATACCTAAACCTACCAATGCAGCCAGTGTGTGTTCTACAGTGCTCACTTTTGCGCCGTTATGCTCCAACGTCGTACCACGAGATGTATCTACTACATAGTCGCAATCTGCTTTTACAATTGGTTTTTCCGGCAGATCAATACGCTGGAACCTGATGCCGTAGCCTGGATTAGCGGGTTTCAATGTCATGGTAACAGGTTCGCCTGTATGTAAACCAACACCAGGGAGCGATACAGCATTTTTCACTGTGTGCTGATATTCTGATGCAAAGGCCGCGCTGCCTGCATCCGCTTTTTTCTTCGTTTCAGTATGCATTATCGTATCCAAACTCACTGGTTTTCCTTTACTTGTTGTTTATTTAACAGAGATGATAATTCAGCAACCATTTCTTCGAGCTTCAATATGCGTTGCTGCAATTCAGGCAAATTTCTAAAAATTGCCTGACTTTTTAATGAACTTTTATAATCATATGCAGGCGAACCTGTTAAAGCTGTGTTAGGTTCGCTCACAGTTTTTGACACCCCGCTTTGTGCATTTATGCGCGTACCATCTGCAATTTGTATATGCCCTACAATACCAACCTGCCCGCCCACTATAACGTTTTTGCCGACTTTTGTACTCCCCGATATGCCAGTTTGTGCGGCAATCACTGTGTTTTCTCCTATCTCTACATTATGAGCTATCTGTATCAGGTTATCGAGCTTCACGCCTTTTTTTATGACAGTAGAGCCCATTGTTGCTCTGTCCAATGTTGTATTGGCACCTATTTCAACATCATCTTCAATGATTACATTGCCAATCTGTGGTACTTTGCGGTAGGTGCCATCGTTTTGTGGAGCAAACCCAAAGCCATCACCACCAATTACACTACCCGAATGTATGATAACACGGCTGCCTAGTGAGCAACCATCATATATCTTAACACCTGCAAACAGTCTTGAGTCTTCATTAATTACTACATTATCGCCAATATAGCAGCCGGGGTATATTTTTACATTATCGCCAATTAAAACATTATCTCCTATGTAGGTGAAGGCACCGATATACACATCTTTGCCGATAGAAGCCGTTTTCGATACAAAAGAGGGCTGCTCTATTCCGTTTTTACCCGATTTGGATATGATCTCATTGTATTTCTCCAACAAGTAAGCGAAGCCACTATATGCATCTTTAACACGTATCAGTGTTGGTTTTACTTTTTGGGTAACTTCTAATGAGTCGTTGATAATCAATATGCTGGCGTTGGTTGAATATAGGTATTCCTCATATTTAGGATTTGCTATGAAACTTAAAGCTCCATCGCCAGCTTCTTCTATTTTAGCAACCTTGCTTACTTTGGCATCTGGGTTTCCCTCTATGCTGCCTTTTATCAAAGTTGCTATCTGTAAAGCGGTAAACTGCATTCCGACCGTTTAAAATTCCATGTAATTTACATTATCCTTTCTAAATGGCTAATGTATTTGTATTAGTTTTTATATGATTTCATTTGTGTAGCACAGGTAATTTTTATGTACTGGCTTGGCAAGTGCCTGATTTACCACAGGATTATCAATTTCTGATATATCAAGTACATTGCCGTTTTTCATAGCTATCTGTATTTTCTCGTCATTCACATTATACGTATTGTTTGATGCAACACCCGCAGATACATAATAATCTATATCTGCCTCACGGATATTTTTTTGCGATAAAATGCTTCTTTTCAGCGACTGATATTGTTCTTCTAATGATGATGTGCTTAATACTACTTTATACAATCTGCGTTGGCTCATCATCCTGCACAGCATAGATAGTATATTGTCCTCATGCGCCTGCCATACTTTGATGGATGTCATGATGTCGTTGTCATCCAGTTCGCAATACAGTTTTAATAGGTCTGCATTATTCGCAAAGCTGTTGGCATCGTATTTATTGTACAGAAAAAAGCGCAATGCTGGTGTTGTAAACAGTGTAGCACCTTCTTCTGCCAGTTCTTTGGCTCTTTTCAATATGTTTATTAATAGTATTTCTGCAGAGAGGACTGTTTTGTGCAGATATACTTGCCAATACATTAGTCTTCTGGCGATGATGAATTTTTCTACTGAGTGTACGCCTTTTTCTTCTACCATCAATGCGCCATCGTTTACTATAAGCATCTGCAAAATCCTATCGTAGCCTATTACACCTTCCGAAACGCCTGTATAAAAGCTATCTCTGTTCAAATAGTCCATCCTGTCCACATCCAATTGGCTGGATACTAACTGATGCAAGTATTGTTTTGGATAAGAACTGTTGAAGATATTGATGGCATCTGTCAGTAACCCGTTCATTTCATGGTTTAGTTGCTGCATGATGAGCTTTGATATTTCTTCGTGTGACACACCCTCTATTAGTGTATGCTCCAAAGCATGAGAAAAAGGTGCATGCCCAATGTCGTGCAGCAGTATGGCAATACGTGCAGACAGGTATTCTTCTTTGGAAATGTCTAACCCCTTTGCCCTCAATTCATCTAAAGCCTTTCCCATAAGGTGGCAAGCACCCAGCGAATGGTGGAAGCGTGTATGTACTGCACCGGGATACACAAGCTGTGCCATACCCATCTGCTTGATGTTTCGTAAACGCTGAAACCAAGGATGGTTAATGATTTGCAGTAATTCTTTTTCTGGAAACTTTATGAAGCCATAAACTGGGTCATTAATAATCTTTCCTTTGATGTTCATCTATATATCTACAGTTAGTCTTACTCAAATTCTTCCATTATATCACCATCGCTGCTTACTTTTTCTGGCACATTACCGCTTGATGTGTAAGTGTCTCTTCGCTGCATACTGGTAGGGTCGTATACATTGCAGTCGTCAAAGTTTTCCGGCTCTTTAAATGTAGCGTCTTCCCTAATGTCAAGTGACTTGTCAGCATAAACTTTTTGCATAAATATGCCCCAGATAGGCAATGCCGCTGCGGCACCTTGTCCCAATGCCTCACTATTAAAACGCAAATACCTATCGTCACAACCTACCCACGAACCTGCAAGTATTTGTGGTGTATAGCCTATAAACCAAGCATCTGCCTGATTGTTGGTAGTACCTGTTTTACCTGCAATGTCTGCTTTAAAGCCATAACGGTAGCGAAGCCTTTTAGCTGTACCAAAATCAACTACCCCGCGCATCAGTTTCACTACTTTGAAAGCGGTATTGGCGTTGATTATTTCTTTTTGTTCGGGTACAAAGCTTTTTACTAATGCACCATTTTTATCTTCAATCTTGGTGATGAAATAGGGTTGCACATTCATACCACCGCTAGGGAACATGGTATATGCTCCCAACATTTCGTATAATGAAATATCAGGCACACCCAATGCCAATGCAGGTACTTTATCCAACTTTGCTTTTACGCCACATTTTTGCAGGAAGTCTGCGAATGCATCTACACCTACTTGCTTGATGAGGTACAATGCAGCGTTGTTGATAGACAATGCCAGTGCTTTAGCCATTGGCAACTGCCCGTATTTAGAACCGCCCGCATCGTACATACCTACATAGGGGAATTGTTGTGGCATGGTAGATACAGATCCACATGGCGAAAATCCATTGTCTACCGCCAAACAGTAGAGTAGTGGTTTGATTGTAGAACCTACTTGCCTGCGAGTGTTTACATTCACGTGGTCGAACTGGAAATAGTTGTGGTCTATACCGCCTACCCATGCTTTTACCTCGCCAGTATAGGGGTCCATAGCCATAAAGCCCGCCGTCAAAAACATTTTCATGTACTTGATAGAGTCTATCGGGCTCATCACAGTGTCTTTGTAGTGCTTGTCATTCCATGCAAACACTTTCATCTTTACAGGCTTGCTTAGTTCGGCAATAATCTCATTATGCTTTTTATCCCTTTCTTTAAGAATCCTGTATCGTTCACAATCTTTAATAGACTGGTCAAGGTATTTCTTATGCTTCGTCCAGATGCTTCCATCACGGTAACCTGATTGCTGTACAAACAGTTTCTGTATTTCACTGATGTGCTGCTCAACTGCTGCTTCTGCATAAGCCTGCATTTTTGGATTCAGTGTGGTGTATATTTTCAGTCCGTCTTTATAGATATTATAATTTGTACCGTCAGGCTTCTTGAGTTCCTTACATATCTTCTTTACTTCCTGTTCTACCACCTGCCTGAAGTATGGAGCCATACCTTCGTGGTAGTCAAGCTTATGATAATCAAGTACTATGGGTTCTTTCTTTATTTTTTCACCTTCTGCTTCGGTAATGTATTCGTAGTTCACCATCTGGTCAACTACAACATTGCGACGTTTCATTGCATTTTCCGGGTTGCGACGAGGATTGTATAAAGTGTTACCCTTCAACATTCCTATCAATACAGCAGCCTCATTTACAGTTACTTTATCCGGTGTTTTATTATAGAAAGTGAGCGATGCATTGCGTATGCCATATACGTTATCGCCAAACGGAACTGTATTGAGATATAGTGTTATGATTTCATTCTTGGTAAGATTTCGTTCCAGTTTTACCGCCATTACCCATTCTTTCAACTTAATGAATGGCAGCGTAAACATATTTTGATTTTCTCTGGGGAAGAGGTTTTTGGCAAGCTGCTGAGTAATTGTAGATGAACCTCTTTTTTTACCTGTTAATACATAAAACGGGATAGCAACTGTT
>CALESY010000026.1 GCA_937919945.1 uncultured Chitinophagaceae bacterium
TTCTTGTTTCTTCGGTTGCGAGACTAAACGGAAGATTATTGGGGTATATGGCATTATTTAATACCCCAGGGAAAGTCTGGAACGGAGTTGTACCGTAATTAATCGTATGGCTACCGTAAACTACTTTATAGTGACTGTAGTCTAAATAATTTCCATACCTGTATTTGTGCTCAGCATAGGCGGCAATGCTGGATGCAGAACCATCAGTCTGGAAAGAATTTGGGAAAGGGATTTCAAGAAATGGTGGTGCTTCATTAGGTACCGGCAGCACCTTCTCATAAATCATTTTTTCGATTTGCTCAATAACCAGATCAACATAAGGAAGTGGTGTATTCGTATTCTTACATGTCAGGTCTATATGGCGAATATCTAACCTTCTTCGCAATAATTCAGCATAGGCAACCGGCTCCCTTAGCCTAAGGAAGTTCATAATGTCAGTAAAGTAAGCTGAAGGGCTATACATGGACATGCACTGGCTGCATTTACAATAATCGAAACTGCCAAACATGGTTGATATAGTAGCTTCAGCAATAGGATTGCCACCGCCCTCTTCTTCATTAATATTCATGTAAGGCATCACGGGTGCTGCGCCGGCAACATTATTATTCGTTATTGTATTGAGCACATAATGCTCTGCAAGCGTATAAATAGTATCCGCTCTTGAATAAATAGTTGCAGCCGTTTCTTCATCGCCAAGTAAAGTGGTATAAGCTTCAATGAATGCGGTTTCCCCCATATCAATGATTGATTTTGCCGAATGTACTCCGTCTTTCAGCATGCGAATAACAGCCAATGGCAACCCTATAGTAATCCTTAACAGGCGCTGCAAAGGGCCTAATGCATCTTTTAATATGTCGACATCGCTAATGCCTGACAGATTCTGGTCTGTTGCATTAATATCGTGCACCGGTATTCGGCGAATATCGAAATACGGATTATTCGTCAAAAATGTTATTACAGCGGAACGTGCGTCATTATCCGCAATTATTAAGTTCCCCTCAGATCCCTGTAGTGCAAAATTGATCCTTACTAAAGGGTATATACCCTGCACAGCCTTCATCAAAGATTCTGCGTAGGCTGTTTGAATATCAGTGTTGCCAGGGTCTGTTTCATCACCTCTGATGATAACAGGCACACATAATTTGCTATTGGTGGTACAAATAGTATTAACAGTAGTAACCCATGTACTCTTGGTCCAGTTAGCAAGAGTATACACCTCATCAGTACCTAACACAGTCAGTAAATGAGATATAGTCTCAGGTTGATGTCCGGTAATGGTGGCAAGCATCATACCTTTCTGCGCTAATGCTAATTTAGTCGAACCGTATGCGCTCTCATATGCTGTCCAAAATGCATCCAAGTTATCATACCCCTCCTCATTTACTTTTCGTAAAAAATCAGTAACATCAGTGCCGGAGTTGAAAATAGACATCAACACATCTTCTGTAGTATATACTTCGTCTCTTACACTGCCTTCTTTGAGATTTTCAGTTTTATAATCCAGTGCTGCATCAACAAAAGCGTCTATCTCATGCGGGGCAAAAGTATTGATCGTTTTCGTTTCAATTGCCTCTGCAACTGCATCCCTTATCTCGCCTTCCTGCACATGAACCATAGGGTTAATAGCTGCATTTACAATACCGGTTTTCTTTAGTAAGGCATAAAACAACTGTGGTTCCGTGCTAGTTTCTGTAGCGAATTTATGTGCGTTGACTATTGTTCTTATTTCAGCCTTATTTTTAGACAATTGCCTTGATACATACTCAATTTCTTCATCCGTCAAACTATCAATATCTGCACTACCTATAGATGTGTTGATTGCATCAATAATATTATCAAAGCTTATGGTATCAGAGTCAAAATCTTCATTAGCAGACAAATTGACATTGTGCTTAGTATCTTCTGTTAAATAGAATGTAACATCAACAACAGGAGGATCTGTGCTAAAAGCACCTAAAACATTAATCTGTGTTAGGCCTGGCTTATAATTAGCAAGTTCACTTGTTTTAAAGACTGTGCTGTAAAAACCGTTTACATCAGGTGTTGTCTGGTTGATAAATGACGTTGTCCTAAAACCTGCCTCATGGAATTTAAGTGTCATACCCTCCATCGGAATCCCTCTTTTATCCGAGACAATACCTGAAATAGATATAGACCTAACAGGAGTCGCATCAACAAATAATACAATCTCACCGGTATAATCGGGTGTCCAGTTAAAGCTATCTTCCGGAGACAAAAAAACAGTTGTCCCATCTTCATTAGTGACTTTGAAACGAAAAATCAATGATGAGGAAGCCATATCAGTGATAAACTGAAACCTGCCATTTGCATCGGTCGTAACATCTGGTACACCCACCGAGTTATTTTCGTCATCATACAATTCAACTTTAAGCCCTTCGATTCCAACATTACTTTGATGTGATTTTACCAATCCGAAGACATTATAGGTTGCCATAATTAAAAATTTATTTTGGTTTA
>CALESY010000027.1 GCA_937919945.1 uncultured Chitinophagaceae bacterium
TATATCGTGCAGATTGATGGGGTAGTGGCCTATGGTCTGTACCATATCGCAATGGAAGATGGCATTGTATTTACTGCAAAGTTCGCCAACGGCTCTAACATCCAGCAGGTTGCCAATTTCATTGTTGGCATGCATCAGCGTAACAAGTGTTTTATCATTAACGCCTGATAATAACGCCTCCAGATGCTGCAAGTCTATATGGCCATTAGTGGTCAGGTTTACAAAGTCCAGCTTTGCCTGTCCTGTTTTATGCAGGTATTCTACTGTATGCAGGGTCGCGTGGTGTTCTATAGCAGATGATATAATGCGTGTACATCCTAAATCTCGCACAGATGCATGTATAGCGGTATTGCTGCTTTCTGTTCCGCCCGATGTAAAGAAGATTTCGCCCGGATTTGCATGTAGTATTTTTGCAACAGATTTACGGGCATTTTCAATTGCCATCTTGGTTTCTCTGCCGTACGAATAGATAGATGATGGGTTGCCAAACTTCTCAGTCATATAAGGCATCATCGCGTTCAGCACTTGCGGGTCTAATGCAGTGGTAGCTGCATTATCAAAATATATCCGTTGCATATAAGGCTGCAAAGTTATGCAAATCAATAATTGTGTATTGATAGTCTAAAACATTAGTTTAGTATTGTTATGAGCAAAAGGATATTAATAGCTACTATATTGATAGCAATACCATGTTTATTGAAGGCACAAGATAAGCCCACCATACAATTATCGGCTTATGGAGAACTATATTATGGCTATGATTTCAATGAACCAAATAACAATAACCGTCCATCGTACATTGTATCTCATAATAGGCACAACGAGGTAAATCTGAATCTTGCATACCTGAAGGCCAAGTACGAGACTAAGAAAATGAGGGCAAACATTGCATTGATGACAGGTACTTATGCTAATGCCAACCTTGCGAATGAACCAGGGGTATTGAAAAATATATTTGAAGCTAACGCAGGTGTAAGGCTAAGCCGCAAACACGATTTGTGGCTGGATGCAGGTATCATGCCATCGCATATAGGTATGGAAACGGCTATAGGTAAAGATAACCTGACACTTACCCGTAGCCTGATGGCGGACAATTCGCCCTATTTTGAAACAGGAGCTAAACTGAACTATACCACCCGTGATGAAAAATGGTATATAGCCTTGCTTGCACTCAATGGTTGGCAAAATATACAACGCACACCAGGAAATAATACACCCGCATTTGGTGGGCAAATCACTTACAAACCAACTGATAAACTGACATTCAATTACAGCAATATTGTTTGCAACGTACACCCCGATAGTGTTAAGCGTTGGCGGTGGTATCATAATTTTTATACCACATATAACCCAACAAAGAAATTGAGTGTTATTGCTGCTTTTGACATAGGGGCAGAGCAAAAAACTACTGGCAGCGATACATTTCTGATATGGTACACACCCGTATTGATTGCACAATACAAAGTAGATAAAAACATAGCTGTAGCAGCCCGTTGCGAATATTTTTATGACAGGAATGGCGTGTTGATGCCAACCAGTTTCCTGACATGGGGTTATAGCCTCAATGTTGATTATAGTGTTACTAAAAATACGATGCTAAGATTGGAAGGAAAGCTCTATAACAGCACAGATAATGTATTTATTGCTGATAACAGAGCAGTAAATAACAACGGCGTTTTTACGGCTGCGTTGTGTGTGGCGTTCTGACCATTTCCCAAAGTACTACACCCATACTGACAGATATATTCAGCGAGTGCTTGCTGCCAAATTGAGGTATTTCAATGCAGGCATCAGCTATTGCTAATACTTCTTCATTTACCCCGCTTACCTCATTGCCAAATACCAAGGCAACAGGCTCTTTGTTCCATGCAAGGTTTTGCAGCATTGTGCTGCCATGTACCTGCTCTACTGCATATATTTTATATCCTGCTGCTTTGGCATGGTTGGCAGCATCCAGCGTAGTAGGGAAGTGCATCCAGCTTACTGTTTCTGTGGCACCCAGAGCTGTCTTGTGAATATCGCGGTGTGGTGGTGTAGGTGTATAACCGCAGAGATACAACGCATCTATGGCAAAAGCATCGCCTGTGCGAAATGCACTACCTACATTATGCATACTGCGTACGTCGTCCATTATCACAACAACACGGTGTTTGGCAGCAGTTTTCATTTCTGCTGCTGTCAACCTTTCCAGTTCGTCCATCGACTTCTTAATAAACATGTAACTACAGATTTTGCAGTCAAAAATAGTTTTGTTTCTGCATCTGTATGTTTTTTGTAGTAGATAATCAGCTTAATCTTAGTTTCCCTTATATTTGCAAAAAATTATACGTTCAATGAGTTCGAGAGAATATCAATTTGGTGGTATTCAGTGGCAAACACAGGAAGATGCAGACCAGGATGTGCTGGTAGAGGAGATGCATAACCTGATAGTATGGAATGATGATGTAAATACCTTCGACCATGTGATACAGTCGCTGATGGAAATATGCACCATTATCCGGAACAAGCAGAACAATGCGCCCTGATAATACACCACAAAGGCAAATGTGGTGTGAAGAAAGGGACGTTTGAAATACTACGCCCGCAGGCAGAAGCCCTTATTGACAGGGGCATACAAGCTACAATAGATTATTAGCAGTATGAAATATATAGGTGAAATCCCCTTTGAGAAATCAAGGGGATTTTTGTTTCCCCCTGTTTCTAACCCTTTTAACTTTTCTATAATGTTTTAACTCTGCACTATTGAAGCTATTTTTGGAGCTTCAATAAAGTTTATGAAACACATACTGCTGATAGCCGCGTTATTCATTTGCCATATAGCCAACGCTCAAGGCAAAAAACAGATAACACTTGACGACTTATTCAAAAACAGCACATTTAAGATAAAGAGTGTACCAGGCTTTAATGGTATGAAAGATGGTAAGCATTACACCAAAACAGAACAACTGGGCGATACGCAGATTATAAAGAAGTATAATATAGAAACAGGTACGGAAGCAGGTGTGTTATTCGATAACAGTAATGTGATGTTTGGCGGCAAGCGTGTGAAGTTTGAAAGCTATCAATTCAGTAATGATGAAAAAAAGATATTGTTACTCAATGAAGGGCAGCATGTGTATCGCCACTCTGCATTTTACAAAGCCTATATATATGATATACCGACTAAAACTGTAGCAGAGGTAGATAATGAAAAAGTAATGCACCCCACTTTTTCGCCAGACGGGCAGCGAGTAGCGTATGTAAAGAACAACAATCTTTATACGATAGACTTCTTCAATGGTGAGAGCAAACAGATAACAGCAGATGGCGAATGGAATAAAATTATTAACGGTAATTGTGATTGGGTATATGAAGAAGAATTTGGGTTTACAAGAGCATTTGAATGGTCTCCCGATGGTAAGTATATAGCGTACTATCGTTTTGATGAAAGTAACGTGCCTGAATTCAGCATGCCTATGTACGGTGGATTATATCCTAAAAACTATAATTATAAATATCCCAAAGCAGGTGAACCAAATTCTATTGTTGAAATAAAGCTGTACGAATATGCTACGGGCAATACGGTGAAAGTTGATATTGGTACAGAGCTTGATCAATATATACCACGTATCAAATGGACAAATAACCCTAACATACTTTGCATCTACAGGATGAACAGATTACAAAACAAATTGGAATTATTGTTTGCTAATGCTGCAGATGGCAAATCGGAAGTGATATACACTGAAGAAAATAAGTACTATGTAGAGGTAAGCGACAATATGCAATTTCTTCCTGACAATAGCTCCTTCATCTTTACAAGCGAGGTAAGCGGCTATACTCACCTGCATCGTTGGGACTGGAAGAAAAAGAAACTTACAGACCTGACACCAGGGAAATACGATATTGCCGATATAACAGGTGTTGATAAGCAAAATAAGCTCGTGTATTATGTTGCTGCTGAAAAAAGCCCCATAGAGCGTAAATTATACGTTGTAAACTGGGATGGTAAACAAAGAAAAACAATTACACCTGAAGACGGTACACACAATATTACGGCTATTGAAGGGTATCAGTATTTTTTAGATAAGCATACAAGAATAAACCAACCACCGGTATTCTATCTGCGCAATGCTGATGGTAAAATCATCAAAACACTGGAAGATAATAAAGACCTGAAAGCCAAGATGGAAGAGTATGATTTGGGTAATATAGCCATCAAAGAAATAGAACTGGATGGCGGACGTACATTCAATACATGGATGATAACACCACCGGACTTCAACCCGAACAAAAAATACCCAGTGCTGATGTACCAATACAGCGGGCCAGGCTCACAAGAAGTAGCAGACCGCTTTCCGGTACGCGATTTCTTCTGGCACCAGATGCTGGCACAGAAAGGGTACATTGTGTTTTGTGCAGATGGTACAGGTACCGGCTATCGCGGAGAAGAGTTTAAAAAGAAAACATACTTGCAACTCGGCAAGTACGAAAGCGAAGACCAGATAGCCATTGCCAAATGGTTGGGCAATCAGAGCTATGTAGATAAAGGACGTATAGGTATATGGGGATGGAGTTATGGTGGTTTCATGAGCAGCACCTGTGTTATGAAAGTATCAGACGTGTTTAAAATGGGTATTGCAGTAGCGCCTGTCAGCAATTGGCGCTACTACGACAATATTTATACAGAACGCTATATGCGCACACCGAAAGAAAATGCAGAGGGTTATGATAACAATGCCCCCGAAAAGATGGCTGCTAATCTGAAAGCTAAGTATCTGTTGATACATGGTACAGCAGATGATAATGTGCATTTTCAGAATGCGGTGATGATGACAGAGGCACTGATAAAAGCCAATAAAGAGTTTGACGGTGAGTATTATCCCAACCGCAACCACGGTATATCAGGAGGGAATGCAAGGCCACACTTATATAAAAGAATGACAGATTTCATTCTCAGCAATCTTTAGCCGTAATTTGTGGTATGACAAGGCTGGAAGCAACCATTCTGAAGTTACCACCTGTAAAGCTGCTTACCAATTGGGCGAAAGGTGCCATATTACCCGGCTTTCAGGGGGTATCGTTGTTTGATGTTGCAAGGTTTTTCTTCAAAGAGGTGTCCAATACCAAAATCAATGTACGGGCGGCGGCCGTAACGTACAATTTTTTGATGGCTATACCACCTACCTTGTTATTCCTTTTTTCGCTATTACCCTACCTGCCTTTAGATAATGTGCAGGTTACCATCTTAGATACCTTAAAACTACTGGTATTGCCCGAGGGGATTTACAAAAGTGTATCGGGCATTATTATAGACTTTCTGAATACCGAACACAGAGATGTATTGTCTTACGGTATCTTGTTTACTTTATTCTTCTCGTCAAATGGTATGATGGGGTTGATGAATGCATTTGACAGAGGTACGTCCATACACGTCAAACGTTCTGGTTTACGCCGTAGATGGGTATCAATTAAGCTGACGCTGATGCTGATATGCATCGCTATTGTAAGCCTTGCAGCACTGATACTGCAGAGTGAGGCATTGAATGGTTTGATACTGAGTGTGTTTAATAACGTAATTGTAGTGAAGCTGCTGAGTATGCTGATACTCATTACGTTGATATTTACCATGATTTCCATTATTTACTCCTACGGCCCGTCTATGGTGCATCGTTTTAGTTTTGTGTCGCCAGGTTCCGTATTTGCTACCATTTTAAGCATTATTACAACGGTGGTATTTTTCTTCATGGTCAATAACTTTATCAACTACAACAAAGTATATGGTTCTATTGGCTCGTTGATGGCGTTTATGGTGTGGGTATGGCTCAATACGATGGTCATTATCCTGGGCTATGAACTGAACGTAAGCATATTGTTGGGTAAATTTTCTGATAAACAAAATGGCGAAGCTAAGAAGCATAGCAAGTAGTATAGCTTTAGTATGTATGGTGTGGCAGGCTTGTGATAATCCTAACCGCCTGCCTGATAATGTTACATTTACAGAACACATAGCACCCTTGTTGTATAAAAATTGTACCGGTTGTCATAGAGATGGTGGCGGTGCGCATTTCAATCTGGTAACATATAGTGATGCTAAAAGATATGGTGCTGCTTCTGCTTTTGTAATGCGCGAGCGAATGATGCCACCATGGCCTGCCGACCCACACTATACAGAGTTTGTTGGGCAGAAGGTATTATCAGAGCGAGAGATAAGGTTGATGGAGAAATGGGTAGCTGATGGTATGAAAGAAGGTGCTATTGATAAAATGCCTGCATTGCCCGATTACCCCAAAGGTTCGTTGATTGGTACTCCCGATATGCGCATACCCGTGCAGCCATACTATCTGCCTGCTAACAGCAGCGATAAGTTTTTGTTAGTAAAAGTGCCATACGAATTGCCTGCCGATACCTATGCCAGTGTTGTAGAGTTTATGCCGGGCAATGGTGGGGTAGTGCACCATGTAAATGGCGATATGGTAAAGTACCAATTTGATAAAAAACGTACTGTATTTGTTGGCGATAATATTGCAGATATGGTAGAAGATACCACCATCAAACTGGCATATGAAAAACTGGGTTTGCCCAATGACGATGGTACATATCCCGTGTTACAAAAATCGGTAGTGAATTACCTACCCGGTACATACGGACAGCGTTATCCTGAAGGAATTGGTGGGTACAACCTGCCTCGCAAGGGAGCTTTTCTGCTAAACGACCTGCACTATGGTTTTACTAAGGATAAAGCCGTTTGGGATAGCTCTTACATCAATATCTTCTTTTCTAAACTACCACCTAACCGACCTGTGAGGGAATTTCAGTTAGGTACCATCGGCGTATCGCCAGTATTGCCTGATTTGATAATACAGCCTAATACCGTAAAGAATGTTCATAGCAAATACACAATACCCGAAGATATATCTGTGCTGACCATCAACCCCCACATGCACCTGATAGGTAAGAGTTTTAAAGCCTATGCGCTAAAACCCGACGGAGATACTATACGTCTAATATCTATACCTAAATGGGATTTCAACTGGCAGTATTTCTATACCTTCAAAAAGATGGTGAAGATACCCAAGGGTAGTACCATTGTGGCAGAGGGTGTGTATGACAATACGAAGAATAATATGAATAACCCCTTTAGCCCTCCACGTTTGGTAAAAGACCAAAATGGCAGTATGCGTGCTACAGACGAGATGTTTCAGTTTATAGTAACCTACGTGCCATACAAAGAGGGAGATGAAAATATCAGCCTTGAATAAACCTTTAATAGTTCCGCATTGTTTCTATAACTAACTTCATAAAAATATATACGCATGAAAAACTTACTGATAGCCGCTACCATTTGTACGTCTGTTACAGCTTTTGCTCAAAACAATATCAAAAGCATTGAGATTGGTTCTGAAATACCTATGGCTTCAACTGCGATGAAATCAACAGATGGAAAAACTATCACACTTGATAAAGCAAAAACTACTAATGGTTTGCTGGTGATGTTCTCTTGCAATACATGTCCTTATGTTATCAAAAGTGAGGCTCGTACCAAAGAAATGATGGAATATGCCAAGAGTAAAAATATCGGTATGGTTATAATCAATTCGAACGAAGCAAAGCGTGGCGATGAAGACTCTGATAAAGCGATGGCGAAATATGCCAAGAAAATGGGCTATAAAGTACCTTACGTGATTGACGAGAAATCTGCAGTGGCAGATGCTTTCGGTGCTACACGTACACCTGAAGTATTCCTGTTTGATGGTAACGGCAAACTGATGTATAAGGGTGCAATGGAAGATACCCCCACAACTCCCAATGAATCGAAAGAATTATACCTGAAAGCAGCCATTGATAAAATGATGGTAGGGCAAGTGCCTGACCCAGCATCTACCAAGTCAATAGGTTGTACCATCAAGCGAATGTAAAGACAAGGTTAAGTACATATTAATCAAATATTAAATTGAGCCGGATTTCCCAATCCGGTTTTTCTTTTTCCCGATTTTGAAACTGCTATCCTGTTGCTACATTTAGCTTTGCGGCACAAATCAGAACAGGATATAATGAAAAAACAATTATTTATAGCTGCAGGACTGGTATCACTGATGTTCGCATCATGTAAAAAAGATGATAATACAACTGTAACGCCAACCGAAAATCTGAAAGTATCATATACTTCGCTTACGTATACAACCAACTATTTCGAAACCTTTAAAGGTGCTGATGGTAAAACTACGGTTGACTTCTCCGGGCAAACTACCCGCATCAATATGCTGAAGGAGATAGATGCATATATGAAAAAAGGTTTGACATCTGTTGTAACAGCCGCTAAGCTGAAGGATATGTATGAAAACAAAAATAACGCATTTGTGGATGCTGCATTAAATGCTGCTACAGACAAAACAATCGTATCGAAAACAGCACAGTCTTTTTCAACGGTGGATGCGGATGCTGAACGTCAGCGTTTCTACGGTTATTTTACTAAGCTGGAAACTGCAAGTAATTCTTTCAGTCAGGTTGCAGCGCAGGGCAAAGCAGGTGTACTGGATGGTAAATATCTGGTAGATGAGAAGGGTTTTGAATATGCACAGTTTATACAAAAAGGTTTGATAGGTGCTATGATGCTCGACCAGATAAGCAACATATACCTCGGTACAGAAAAGCAAGCTGCAGATAACAACAATGTTGTAAGCGGTAAAAACTATACAGCGTTAGAGCATCATTGGGATGAAGCATACGGCTACCTGACATCAAACGAGATGTTTCCTAAAAAAGACCCTGCCGATGCTACTAAGTGGTTGGAGTCTTACCTCGGCACGTATGTGCGCCAAGTGAGTAAAAGTACAGGCGGTGAAGATGCTGCTGATATATATATGGAATTGCTGAAAGGCCGTGCAGCCATTGTAAACAAAGACATGGCAACCCGCGATGCACAAATAGCATTTATCCGTACG
>CALESY010000028.1 GCA_937919945.1 uncultured Chitinophagaceae bacterium
GTGTACTGATACGCGGTGCCAAAGGCGAAGGCTTAGGTTTGGGCAGCTACACACCGAGCAATAATACGCTTGATATGAGTGGTGCAGTTAATCAGGGCGACCAGACCATTAGCCTTACCAAAGGCAGTGGTACAAACTTTGTGCTGGTGGGCAATCCTTTCCCGAGTCAGGTAAATATGGATGCGCTGACACGTACCAACTTAGGCAGCAGCTTCTATATATGGGATGCTAATCAGGGTGCGCGGGGTGGTTATACTTCTTATACGTTCGGTTCATCTTCTTTCAACCTGCCTGTGGGTGGCGCATTTGCTACTACCCTTTCTGCAAACGGCTCTATCGTAATAGAAGAAGCAGACAAAACAAACGGTACGGCAGGTACCATGTTCAAAACTACGGGCATCGCCAATCAGGTAGAACTGAAACTGGAAGACAGTACCATCTATTGGGACAGGCTGTTGCTGAACTTTGACGATAATGCCATGGCTACTGTAGATTATCCGGATGCTACGAAGTTGTACAACCCTGATATGACTTTCTATACACTTAGCAAAGATGACTCAATGCTGTCTATCGATACCCGTCCATATGTAGCAAGCGAAGTCATCAAACTGGGTTTGTATGCAGGTATTAAAAAAGACTTCAAATTCACAGCACCTAATGTAAACATGCCAGCAGGCACTAAGCTTTTCTTTACAGACAAACTGCTGAGCAAAACAATAGAAGTAACACCTTCGTTTGAATACTGGTTTACCGTAGATACAAGTGCAGGAAGCTGGGGCAACAATCGCTTTGAGCTGAACACACAAGGTGTACCAACTAACAGCATTGTAAATGTAAACGCAAGCAAGCTGAAAGTAAAGCTCGTGCCTAATCCGACTACAGAGAATGTAACACTGTACTACGAAGGTGCAGGCAAAGAGCTGACCATCATCGTAACAAATATGATGGGTGTGAAAGTGGCAACGGTTACTGCAACTAATATGAATGGCAATGTAACGATACCCGCTGCACAATTAGCACATGGCATCTACAACGTAACCATCTACAATGGCCGCGATGTGATAACACAAAAACTGATAAAACAATAATCCTCTCACTATTCTAAAAGATTCTCTGTATGAAACGTATCAAACTCCTGATATTCGCAATTCTATTCTTCTTTATAGGTACGTCAAGTGCACTGGCACAAGGCCCAGGCTTTGACGATGATGTGGTAGATGAAGTGCCCATTGACGGTGGCGTAAGTGCATTGGTAATAGCCGGTGCTGCCTATGGGCTGAAGAAACTGAAAGATGTGAAGAAGAAATAGCATATATGCTACGTTCAGTTTAATAAAAAGCAGTTGTGTTTCAGCACAACTGCTTTTTATTATTATGTCATTATAAATACTTGATAATCAAATTTTTACAAAATGTGACGTTTTTGTGTCGCCCGAAAATTGCTAGTCTTTTAGTTGATTTTTAGGTTTGATGATATCATGTCAAAACTCGATAAATACAACCTGTGGATAGCCATCATTTCTATGCTTGGCATTACTACTATCGTTATCACGTGGTTGTATTTCGAGTAGTGACAAGGAAAACGAATAATTTAAAAACACATACAAAAACAAGAGAATATTTTTTAACCGCTGAAATAAAATATAAATAATAATTCCTCTATATGTACATGCTAAAACAACTGAAGGCTTTGTTCCTTCTATTTATGCTCATGCCTATGTTATCGGTTGGCCAAAATTGGGGCACACCTGTAGCAGTGGCACCAGCCAACACTTCCGGTACAGACTTGCATCTGGGCTATCAAACAAAAATGCTGGTAGTGAATGGTAGGCCGGCAATAGTATCTTATGAAGCCCAAACTCGTTGTCTATTCTATATGCGGGCCAACGATGCCAGTGGTACATCTTGGGGTACCCCAAATATTATCGACAGGGTCGATGGGAATTACCAATTTGGCTTCGCCATAGTAAATGGCTACCCGGCAGTAACCTATATCGAATTCAATACAGTCAAATATTGCCGCGCTAACGATGGCAATGGCACAGCGTGGAGCACACCGATAACCCTCACTAACAACGCATTCAGTGTTTCATCTTTGGCTATTGTTAACGGCAACCCGGCAGTAACCTACTATAATTTTTTTTCCCAATCATTACAGTTTCTACGTGCATCCAACGCCACTGGCAGCAGTTGGGGCACACCGGTTACTATTCAAAGTGTATCAGGGGCCTTAGTCTTAGGGGAAATGCAGGTAGTCAATGGCAACCCTGCAATAGCGTATTCAATATCCATCTTAGGTGTAGGCGCAGGTATAAGATATGTTCGTGCCGGCGATGCCAGTGGTTCTTCATGGGGTAGTGTGGTAACTGTCAGCAGTACAGCAACAGATACAGACCCTTCGCTGGCCGTTGTAAGTGGCAACCCCG
The DNA here is from genome assembly GCA_937919945.1 of uncultured Chitinophagaceae bacterium. Taxonomy (GTDB): domain Bacteria; phylum Bacteroidota; class Bacteroidia; order Chitinophagales; family Chitinophagaceae; genus Polluticoccus. The sequence continues at coordinate 2,426 of CALESY010000028.1, forward strand.
CCATTGCCTGCAAGGGAAGCAGTATCATCAAATATTTCTATGCATCTGATGTCAACGGTTCTACATGGGGCTCACCTACAACGGTTGTTTCCGGCAGCACATATCTTTCCCATAAACTTGCCGTGGTTAATGGCAACCCTGCCATATCCTATGTTACCGGCGCCAACCTTTCGTATATAAGGGCAAGCAACACTACCGGTTCTTCGTGGGGCTCGGCAATTACTGTTACAACATCATCAACATCAAGTACAGCCACATCACTTGTCATTGTAAATGGCAATCCTGCCATTGCATACTTAAACGAAGCTAGTTCCAATTATTCGCAAGGTTATATACGTGCATCTTCTGTTGACGGCAGTACCTGGAACAGTGCCCTAACAATAGATATGGGATCTGAAGATGACCTATTCAACAGCTTGGCATTGGTAAATGGCAACCCTGCCATGTCATACTATAAGAGTTCGTCTGCCGACCTGATGTATAACCGGGCCACAGCTGCCGATGGCAGCACATGGGGAACCCCTGTTACTGTAGCGGCTACCGGCAATGTGGGCAAATATACCAGCATGGCTGTAGTGAATGGCAATCCTGCTATTGTGTACTACGATGAAACGAATGAAGACCTGTATTATGTTCGGGCCAGCAACGCTACGGGCAGCGCATGGGGTACTCCAGTATTAGTGGCTTCCGGCACACTTGCAGGCTATAAACACAATAAACTCTTGGTGGTAAACGGCAACCCTGCTATTGCATACCACGATGGCTCAGCCGGTGATGTCTATTATATACGCGCTACCGACGCTAACGGCGCAACATGGGGTACACCCATTAACGTCGGCGCCAATGGCTACTACGGCCCTATTGATATGGCTATTGTAGATGGTTTTCCGGCAATAATGTCAGATGATAACGGCACAATAACATATATACGTGCTGCTAATGCCAATGGCACAACATGGGGCAGTATAGTTAATATAGCCTCTGCATGGTTTGGAGTTGATGATCAAAACTTTTCATTGGCTATAGTGAATGGCCGGCCGGCCATAGTATATATTCCTACCGGCGGCATTGTTTCTAATATATATTTTATCAGAGCTACAAACAGCACAGGCAGTAGTTGGGGTACCCCTGTTAATGTAGTAACAATTCCTAGTAATTTTGCTGCAGATCCAAGACTTACCACTTTGGGCGGCTATCCTACAATCATATATTCAGCCGGCTCAAGCAATAGTTATGCTAATATCAAACACATAAAAGCTACGGCAAAAGACGGCAGCACTTGGCCTACCAGTGCTACCAATATTGAACTTTCGATAGTTGATTTAGGTGGCTCTGAAAAAAATCATAATTGTATTCTCAACACAGGAGACTATCTTTTTTTAGGGTTCGCAAAAGGTCGCTACTTGGCACCTACTGTTGTAAAAAGCGATATTGACAATATATGGAGTGGCGGTGCAAGTACTACCGACTGGTACACAGCAGCTAACTGGGATAGTGAAGTAGTACCTACCGGCAATCTCAATGCTGTTATACCGGGCAGCCTTTCATTCTACCCGAATATCACAAGCGGCACTGCCAACTGTAAGTCACTAACCATCAATAGCGGCGGTACGTTTACTATTTCCGGCGGTACATTGCAGGCTACAGGCAATATCAGCAACAGCGGCACTTTCAATGGTACAGGTGGTACAATAGAACTGAATGGTACTTCTGCGCAAAGCATTGCAGCAGGCACACTGAACATCAGCAATCTTACATTGAATAACAGTGCAGGTGCTACCATCACAAGTGGTGCGGTGAATATATTGGGCACTTACACACCTACAAGCGGCACACTTACTACCGGTGGTT
>CALESY010000029.1 GCA_937919945.1 uncultured Chitinophagaceae bacterium
TGAGCGTATAGGGAACCTGAAATGTATCACCTGCACATATCAGGCTGTCTGCATACAGATTATTGATGCCATTCGCTATTTTAACAACAACGGAGTCTATATAATAGTAGGCGTATGTTGCCATTGTACCTGATGCATGACCTGATGCTGATGGACTGGTTGTTGTTGAACTGCCAAACCCACCGATTACTATGTTGTCATAAGCTGAATCGGCAACGAAAGTTGCGCTTAACCTTACCCAGTTGGTTGTATCTGTGACACGTGTTGCATACGCAACTTGAGGCGTAACTGATAATGCTGTTGTACCTATGATTGAAGTAGTAGGACCGTTGTCATAAAACCATACACCCAAATCGGTAGTAGTATGTCCGCTGCCATTTGCAAGTGAAACAGATATAGATACTTCATAACGCGCACCGATTAACATAGGCGTAATAGCTCTGGCAATGTATTCTTTATAGCCCGAAGATGGCTGGTATGTTATAACACCACTGTAGGCTACACCTTCTGCTGCTACTTGGTAACCACCTGCATTAGATGGTGCACCAACAACAGAGCTGGTACAATTGTAGTAGTCTGAACTACCGCCATGGTATTGCCGCCAACCTATAGAGTTGGCGATTTGAGAAAAAGTTGTAGGACATCCGGAATTAGCTTCAAAACTCCCATTAGGCACTAAGTTTTGAGCAAAGCTTAATAATGGTAGCATCGTGTATAGTGCTATACAGGTTATTTTTTTCATAACTGGCATTTGGATTAATATAAAAATATACAATAATCCCCTTAGCAGTCATTAAACGGGCATTAAAAAGCGGTATCAACAACGAATTATAGTTGTTTTACAAATTGCTCTACCGTTTCGGAAATAATGCGCTTGAAAGAATCTGTAATACTATCAGACAATTTGCCGGTATCGGCCTTGTAAGCTTCCAGTATTTTTACGCCTTGTGTGGTTAGTTCTTTATCCATTTGTTGCAATAGCTGCATCAATTCTTCAAATGGCGGACGACTACCTTTAATGGCAGTAGTGGCTTGTATATCTATAACATATCGTCCGGATATGTTCTCGGCTAATTGTGCAAAAATCTGCGTAAGTTCTTCTTCGCGATGCATATAGCAGGCTATTGTGGTTGTTTTAGTTCTCTCTCCTCTCCACAGGTTTGCCTTGCTAGCTTACATTTGTGTGCAAGCCGAATGATAGCGTACAAGGTACTGTTTTATAACAAAATAAACAACCTCATTGTTTAGCTGTTCGAATATTTATTTTGAAAATAATTAAACACTTAATGATGCTCGCTAAAAGTTACGACTTAGTCTAATTCAATAAAAAAATCGGGGTTTGAAGAGGAAAAAGCAAGGTGCGCCTCTAACTCTCTTGATACAATATTGCCTGCTTTATCTCTGCCTATCAATACTACATCATATTCTCTGCCTGTATAAAAAGCGAGTGCCTGTTCTGCATCATTAAATTTTTGATAATATTTAGTAAACGCCCATTTATCTAGCTTACTATATGGAGCAATGACAACGGCTTCTACCTGTCCGAATTCACGGTATTCACCGCAAAATGTCTGACCAACGACATGTTGGTAAGCAGCACACGTTTGCACAGCTTCTTCATAGCTGAGGATGTTCTCTTTCATTATCGGGGGTCCTTATACAATTTCAAATGTATAAAAAAGGGCATGATATATCATTAACCTTAATCAATTTTTAATCATGACATGAAAAGAATGTGCATATAATGTTAATTCAGGTTTAACCATGTTTTTTGTAATCCGGACACAGCATAACCCACATTTTAAATTAATTTAGTGGGTCAACGCTTTTATCATTACAAGTTTGTTTCCCATGTACTCAGTTCGTGTAGCAGGTTTGATTTTCTTAGTATGTTGTTCTATAACCGCTTTTGCCCAACCAGGCTTAGATAAGTTTGATATCAATCTGGGTTTTACTTCTTCTTTCCCTATCCATATCACTCAATATGGCAATAAAATAGCTTGCTACGCAAACGATGGCAGCAAGGGTTGGGAGTTATACTTGACAGATGGTAGTAGCAAACCCACCATGGTAAATGACATGAACCCTCTTGCAGGCAGTGCTATTGGCTTATATTCTAAAAATCCAATCGCTACTATTGGTAGCAAGCTCTATTTTGCGGCTGACAATGGGTTGAATGGGATAGAGGTTTTTTCATACAACGGGAGTAGCACGCCGCTTATGACACCCGAAATAGCAGCAGGAACAGATGGTTGTTCGCCCGATAATTTTACAGTGCTTGACGGCAATCTATACTTTAGTGCTTGTACCGCTGCTGAAGGTTGTGAGCTTTGGCAATATAACCCGTCTATAAACCAACATACGAGGCTTACCGATTTAAATGCAGGCAGCGATAGCAGCCTCACCGGTAATATTATTGCCTTCGCAAACAAAATCTATTTTTCTGCAGATAGCGGGTCTGGCAATAACGAGTTATGGATGTACGACCCTGTGAGCAGTAATGTAACACTGGTTGATGATATTAATCCTGGTACTGCAGCATCTAACCCGCAAAATATGTTGGTGATAAATGGTAAGCTTTACTTCTCTGCAGAAAGTGCAGCAAATGGCAGAGAGTTATATGTTTATGACGGTACATCTCTTCCACTACGTATTACTGACGTAACTGCCGGTTTTCAAAACGGCGTGCCGGATGTACCCCAACCTATAATTGCGGGGTTCAATAACAAAATATACTTTGCAGGCAGTGACGCGAACCTTATAAACCAGCTTTACGTTTACGACCCAGCAACAAGTAATACTACAATGGCTGCCAGTGTAAATGGTACCAATACGTCTGTTCCGCAATGGCTTACTTCTTATGCCGGCAAGCTCTACTTCACTGCCTACAACGATACTACAGGATTAGAGCTATGGTCTTATGATGGTACCAACCCGCCTGCACTTGTATTAGACCTATGCAAAGGAGCAACCGGCAGCAACCCGCAGCAACTATTAGCTGTTGGTGATGATTTGTATTTCAGGGCGAATGATTGCAGCGGCGTTGGTGAAGAGCTGCTGAAGTATAACTACAAAAAACTATCGTTGCAGCGCCTGTTTTTTAACGCAGATGTAAAGCTATATCCCAACCCTGCAAAAGAAGCTGCTACACTGCAAGTAAGCTTTGAGGCACCAACCACCATGTTGGCAGAGTTGACAGATATGCAAGGGCGCATAGTATACACAACAGGTATGTTAGAGTATAGCAAGGGTGAATACCAAATCAATTTACCGGTTGCACAACTGCCGGCAGGTACTTACCTCTGCAATTTGGCAGGTGCAGATGGCAAACGGTACTACAACAGTCTACTGACAGTACAATAATTTTTTACTCCCTAGTGTGATATAGTATAGCAATGCACTACTAATAGTAGTATATTAATTGCTATGCAAGAGCTACAGGCAGCATTTACGGATATGATACAACAGCACGAGCGGCTGGTGTATAAAGTATGCCACCTGTACGCTGCAGATGCTGAAGATGCCCGCGATTTGTTTCAGGAAATAGTACTGCAGGCTTGGACGGGTTATCAGCGGTATCGGGGCGATGCTGCTATTGGCACTTGGCTGTACCGCGTAGCACTCAATACAGCCATCACGCACAAAAGAAAGAAAAACAAACACAACCCTACCTACCTGCCGGATATCACTGCCATACAAATGACAGACGAAATGAATAGCACCGATGCAGAAGCTTATAAGCTGATGCATCAAATGATTGGTGCACTACCTCCGCTGGACAAAGCACTGGTATTGCTATATCTGGAAGACAGGCCGCATGCAGAGATAGCAGATATAATGGGTATAAGCACCAGCAATGTAGGTACTAAACTGAACCGCATAAAAGATAGGATGCGTAAGCAGGCGCAGCCATTATTGTAAACAGATAAAGAACAAAGTGATGGAACTGGATGAAATGAAAAGCAAATGGCAACAATACGATAAGGTGTTGCAACAGAATAAAATGCTGAACGAAAAAATCGTTAATATGATGCTGAAAGACAAATCAAAAAATGCAATTAGAAATATTCTGAATTTTGAGTATTCAGGACTAGTAGTATGCTGTATACTTTTAATGATTTATTTGCTGCAATTCAAAACAGCATTTGACAGCACTTTGATGACTGTTTCATACTTTATATCATTAGCATTAGTAGCAACATGCTTCGTAACTTTTTATTACAAACATAAAATGCTTACTTCTCTTGATTTTAATATGAATAATCTTACACAAACGGCTGACACTATAGAACGTTTCAGGTTATTTATTACTAAAGAAAGGTTGGCTACACTTATATTATCACCTGTAATCATTGTCAGTACTGTTGTTGTATTTGTAAGATGGCTTTTAAGAATGGATGTACTGGAGTTACCTGACATTTTTCTGCCAAGAATGATTATAGGTTCTGTAGTTATGATTATTGCACAACTTTTATTGTATAAATATTTATACTTCGATACTATAAAAAACATTAAAGCCAATCTTGCAGAAATAGAAAAATTCAGAAGCGAGGTTATGCAGTAGTTGTACTGGCAACCGGCAAGTGCTTAGCAGCTGCCCTTGTCAGCCTGTCGTTGATGGCTTTACCTAAGCCTACATTCGGCAGGTATTGGCAAAGTATCAAATCGGGTTGCAACTCGTCAAGGTAATGCAGTGATGCATAAAAGTTTTTAGCAGCCTCTTTCACATTGCCTTTGTGCGATAGTATGACTTGATTTGTAAGTGGCACATCTTCGCATACAGTATCGAAGCTTAATACACCCAATCGCTTGTCGCTATATTGTGTAACGGCTTTATGTATATCACTTACCAACAGCAGAGGTGCATCGGGACTGTAGTGATGTGCCAGCATGCCCGGAGATTGAACAACTGTATTTTCACTTTTCGCTTTGTGCACTATAGGTACTGCATCGCGAAGTACGGTTTTTATTTGTTCTTCGGTAATGGCACCTTGCCTGTATATCACTACCGCATCGTTTTCAAAACCTACTACCGTGCTTTCTATGCCATCATTGCATATGCCACCATCCAATATATAAGGTATGATGCCATCCAGATGCTTTTGTACGTGTTGAACATTGGTAGGGCTTATACCACTGAACCTGTTTGCACTCGGTGCTGCTAGCGGCACATTTACGGCCTTCAGCAGTGCCTGTGCTGAAGGGTGTGAAGGTATGCGAATGGCTACATGTGGCAATCCTGCTGTTACTATATCGGGTATTATATCTTTTTTGAGTAGCAATACGGTTAGCGGGCCTGGTGCAAATGCTTTAAGTAAGGTGAGTGCTGCAGATGGAATTTCTTTAACGTATTTTTCAATTTCTTTGGTGCTATGCAAATGTACTATCAACGGGTTGTGGTACGGACGATCTTTTGCGATATATACTGCGGCTACTGCATCTGCATCCAATGCATTGGCGGCAAGACCATATACCGTTTCGGTAGGTATAGCTACTATCTCTCCTTTCAATAACAATACTGCTGCTTTACTGATGCTGCTACCTGTTTCCGTTACCATATACTATTAAGGATTGCAATTATTACAAAACATAGGGTCTTCTTTCAGTTTGCCGTTAGGGTGTTTTTTTTCTTCACTGTGGCTGCAATGCATGCAGTGATATATATAAGACAGTGTTCCGTTGGTAGGCAACCCACACCACTCGCACGGCAGTCCGCTTACAACGTCTTGCACATCATAACCGGGTGTAGAACAAACAGGGCAAATCTGTTTCGCTTTTTCTGCCAATTTGTACGCCGCTTTTTCTATCACTTTCATACGGGTAGGATTGTGCATAGCACGCATATCTGTTTCGGCAAATACACTACCATACTGTGCGTATATTTCACGGTGCGCCTGTTCCAGATCAGCATAGTTGGTAATGCCTTTTACTATGTGGCGATGGCTGTCTTTAGCGTCGCGCAATATAAGCGCGTGTTGGGGGAAACCCACTTCTTTAGCAAATGCAGAAAGCGAGCGATAATCGTCGCATCTTTTGCCTGCAAAGTTAGTTTCAGTACTTAACTCGCGTACTTTTATTTCAATGTTATTTTCGAAATCGGTCAGTACCAGTATTTCGTCATCGGCAGGAATAAACCCTATTACAGGGTGTGGACCGAATGACCCCTCACTGGCTACCACGAGCATCCCCCCAGATAGCTCGTGCACCTTTCGGCACTTGAGCCTCGCAGTAGCCAGCGGGTCATCTTTTCTTTCTATTTCTCCGCTGAAGGTGCCGAACACATCCGTGTTCAGCGCCTCAGCTTGCACTACTATTACACCTAATTGCTGTTCCAATACCGGGCCTATCACCTCTTCTTTGCCATGCATTGTGGCCACCACCAGTTGCCTGCCCCCAAAATATTTGGCTACAGCATTCATTTATTATTGTCCTTGAGCAGCCGTAAAACCATTTTCACCATTCAGCGTGTACAGGTTTTCCGTTTTTATAATGTCATATCCTGCTTTGTGTATCTCATCAAGTAGTGATATTACTGCCTGATAAGAGTTGCACATTCCGCCTTCGCACTTGAAGCGCACACGCCAGTGGTCTGTACAGAACGTTTCAGGGAAACCATCCGGATATACTTTCGTACCCCTATTGGTTATCATGCTCAACTTCAGCGTACCTATCTGTATGTCTTTTAACGCTTCGCCCAGTTTATTGGCGTCACGCTCTTTCCAGTGCAAGAACACATCAACACCTACCAATTTCTTTTCAACTGAAGGGCGTTCTTTTAGTTGTATTTTAAAGTTGCCGTTTGATTTAGAGTAGTCAACTGGTTTTAATGTTTCAGGTTTTTCTCCCAAGCGTGCTATCACTGCATCGGCAAACTCTCTAGTACCCAATCTTTCTTTAGATGTACCCTCTTTATAGATATCATAAGTATGCACACCGTCTTCCAGCGTCTTCAGCCATGCGTTTTGTACGCGCTCTGCCACATCGCCCTGCCCTATATGTACCAACATTTGCACTGCGCCCAAAAGCAGCCCTGAAGGGTTGGCTTTGTTTTGGCCAGCTATACGTGGTGCAGAGCCGTGTATGGCTTCAAACATCGCGAAGCCATCGCCAATGTTGGCACTACCAGCCAAGCCTACAGAGCCTGTTATCTGCGCTGCAACGTCGCTCAGTATGTCCCCATAAAGGTTAGGCATTACTATCACATCAAACGCTTCCGGCGTATCTGCCAGTTTCGCAGCACCTATATCTATTATCCAGTGTTCTTTTTCCAGTTCAGGATATTCTTCGCCTATCTCGTCAAACATTTTGTGGAACATGCCATCCGTCATCTTCATGATGTTGTCTTTGGTAAAGCATGTTACTTTTTTGCGGCCGTAGGCTTTTGCATATTCAAATGCGTAGCGTATAATTTTTTCAGTACCCGGCCTTGACATCAGTTTCAAACACTGTACTACTTCGTCTGTTTGTTGGTGCTCTATACCTGCATACAAGTCTTCTTCATTCTCGCGCACTATCACCACATCCATGATGGGGTGTTTCGTTTTTACGAACGGATGATAAGATACACAGGGGCGAACGTTTGCATACAAGCCCAGTACTTTGCGGGTTGTTACGTTCAGGCTTTTAAAGCCGCCACCTTGCGGTGTAGTTATTGGAGCTTTAAGGAATACTTTGGTGCGGCGCAGTGAATCCCATGCTGATGGGTCTATACCAGCACTATTGCCATTGAGGTAAACTTTTTCGCCAATTTCTATTGTTTCAATTTCCAGTGCGGCACCAGCGGCTTGGATGATGCGAAGCGTAGCATCCATGATTTCGGGGCCAATGCCATCGCCGTATGCCAGTGTTATGGGTACGGACTTGTGTTTCGTAATGTTTGCTAAATTGCGTTCAGCAGCGTTTGTAGCTATCATATTTGATGTTTAAAATTGAAAAAGAACTTGAGTAAGTGGTGAAAGTCGGGTTTATAGGTTAGTACCTATAATGAAATCTCCCGGAGCAAATGTATAAATACTTTTTTAAAAGATAGTAATACTATTATCTATTGCAGCAAAGATTTTGTCTATAATAGGAATAAATAGCTCATTTACATAGGAAAAAGCTATTTAAGCCTCATATTATAAGATTAACAAACCTGAGAAACTTACTGAACGGTTACTACTACTTCTTTGCTTTCTGCACACATCAGCGTTTTGGCAGGGGCTGCCTTGTAGGAGGATGCCGTATTACGGTAAGAAAATGAAAATCTGTATTGAGAACCACGCGATAATTCGTATTCAAAAAACGGGTCGTCGGCAAAGCGGTATTCATATACTTCTCCCGGAGATAGCCTCACAAATTCAGGATGGTCGAAGCGTTTAATGAAATCAAGTTTGCGAAGGCGTTTTACGGGTTTGCCAAAGTAGTCGACAACTGCAAAACGAAAGCTGCCTGAGTGCACAAACACATCTGCCTTACAGTTGTTAACGATACTGAATGAGTAGTTGATATAATCTTCAAACTTGATAATTTCTTGTGCTTTTATTGTGATGGCAACACATTTGCAAGTACCCTCACTCTGTATGGTATCTTGCTGCTTTACATTTGTTTTGGCACTCATGCTGATGACGGAATCATGTGTCGGCTTTGCTGCAGGTATGTCTTCTTCGCGTAGTTTTTTCGCCACCTTTAGTGTATCGTAAATAATAGGTATGTTTTTTTTGGGTGCTGTTCCTTTGGCAGGCTTGGTTTCAATGACTGTTTCTTTTACACGGTAATTAGGTTCTATTGTTTCAACCGTTTTAGGTTTGCGTGAAGGTATGGTTTCGTATATAATGGATGGTGTGTTTGCTGTGGTGTCTTGTTTTTTGCGGGGTATAATAGGAGTAGATTCTGTGAGGTCTGGTTTGGGTTGGGGATTCTTTTTTTTTGTTTGCCCCAAACACCATACGGGCATACACCAAAAAAATAACACAGTCCAGTATAGAATATATTTACCAGTACCCAAAGAAATTGATTTTTCTGCCGATGAATATCTTACGCACAAGACGTCACAAACACTAAATATAGTGTTTTGTAAATAGATATGGTAGTGTATGCAGATTATTGTGCGCCAAGGCGTTTTAGACCTTCTTTAGGCATATCGTAACCCTCTTCAAAAACCAAAGCCTGCTTGTATTCTTTTATGGCCTCTTGCTTTTTACCCATCAACTCGTAGCAGAGTCCTTTGTTATAATATGCTTCAGCATTAGTCTGGTCTATGCTGGCAATAAGCTCATATTGTCGCAATGCTTTGTCCAGAGAGTCCTGTTGCATCAATACATAGCCCATGTTGAAATAGGCATCCAGGTATAGTCTGTTGTGCAGTATTGTGTTACGGTATTCTTTCTTGGCCAGTTCATACTCTTTACGGTCTTGATAAAAAACACCACGGGCAAACAACGGGAAGACATCAGTAGTATCTGCACTGTAGGCATTGTTGTAATATGCCAATGCTATCGGGTCTCCTTGTGCGCTGAATAGTTGTCCTAACTGTATAAAGGCCTCCTGATAAGCAGCATCTACCTGAACCGCAGTACGAAAACTGGATATTGCCTTCGCCGTATCCTTAAGGTCTTTGTATATCATACCTTTCAGAAAGTAGCCTTCAGCAGCATATACATCTTGCCTCAATACAGTATTTATAGCCTGAAATGCTTTGGTATATTCTTTTATAAACACAAAGAGTTTTGCAAGCTTCAGTTGCGCCTGTTTGTCTTCGGGGTTCAGTTTGATGGCCCTTTCTATATAGGGTACGCTGCCGCTGATGTCTTTATGTTCAAACAATATATCGCCGATGGCACTGAAGTATTCGGCCTTGCTGCTGTCTAACGAGGTAGCTTTTTTATAATCAACAATAGCCATAGAGTCTTCCTGCAATTCGTGCAGCAATTGTCCGCGTTTAAAATATAAAGACGCGTCATTAGGGTTTTCGGCAATTTTATCTGATACCTCTTTTAGCTTGCCGCTTGCAAAAAGCGGATTATTGTCTTTTGCCGTTTGTCCGTTTTTGCATGCAGCTACCGTCATTATACATAGCAGTGCGAACAAGATTTTTTTCATGGGTACAAACTTAGTTAATTCTGCCATTCATTACTTGTGAATACGAGCAAACAAATATCTTTGATTCAGTATTAGAAATATGGCTACTTCCCGAAACCCTCAAATAAAGATTGTATTTCTGCCTTATATGATTATGGCAATATGCCTTATGGCATTTTATACCATCTTGAGATATCTGCTTAGTGAGTATGCAGGCATTTTGGATGTAAATACCAGTGTACTGGATTTTTATCTGCCTCTCGGCATCTCAGCTTTCCTTGTTTTAAAGTACCTGAGGCCTCGTATCCGCATACTGAATATTAAAAGTTATAACAACAATATCCACTTCATTTATAACACAATAGCCATCTATGCTATGGCATTACCGGTGCAATACGTACAACAATACATCAGTACGGCTCCGCATAAGCTATATACTGTAAGCAGTATAAATGAAATAGACACACTGAACCTGCACAAATATTATAAAATTACTAATTACGGATTACTAAAAGACAAAGGTGCAAGCGGAGCTACCCGTTGGGTTTCAGGCGAAATCGGACAAACTTACAACTATGCTATATATAGTGTGATACCGCTTACAGACACCATCAAACCTGCTTATAGGGTTACTTTCTGGTATGAAAGAAAATACACAACAGCAATAAGTAAACATCTGGATAAATATGAACACAAATGGGCGTTAGAAAAGTTTACGGATAGTGTACAAAAAGACTACAATGTTTTTTCACTAAACTATAATTGCTACTACGAGGTGCTTCGCTCGTCTGACGAATATAAGATTTGCAAGCAAGTAATTGATGACACATATCCATACATAGGTAATCATTGGAGTATAATACTAAAGCCGGTTTTTGAACCATTTGAGAAACGCACCGGAAATTCGTTATTAATATCCTGTCTGTCATTTTTTTCAGGGGCTGTGTTGTTTTTCTTCATGGTATGGATACCGGGGGTACGTGCATCTGCTTTACGCAGATATAAGTCAGGTTATGTGTTTTATAAAGACAGCCTGGAATATTTGCTGTCTTACCTTGTTCCCGGAAAGCACGGACTCTTCATTACACCAATACTCATATACGCTAATGTATTGGCATTTACCTTCATCAGCATAGCATTAGGCACTATAGAGGGTCCGCCGCCCAACATCATGATGGTTTATGGCGCTTGCAATTATGAGGCCATCGTTAATGATGGCGAATACTGGCGTTTACTTTCATTTCTTTTCCTGCACGATGGCCTTGGTCATCTTATACCCAATATGCTTGTGCTTATTGTTGCAGGTAATGTATTAGAACCTGTAGTACGCAAGGGCTGGTTTACAGTTATTTATATTATATCGGGTATTGGTGCGGGCATACTCAGTATGCTATGGCATAGTAATACAGCATCTGTTGGCTCGTCTGGTGCTATTTTCGGTTTGTTTGGTGCAATGCTGGCACTTGTACTGGCACGCAAACAAAAAAAGAAACTGCGCAAAACATATATAGGCATCATAGTACTATACGCCATTGGGGGTATAGTACTTGGTATGCAGGGCAATGTTGATAACGCAGCACACATCGGCGGGTTGCTGACAGGAGCTTTAACCGGCCTTGTTTACATTGCATTGCATAAAGAGGTTTTTTATACAGACGTTTTGCTAAGTAAAGACGATTAATATCGTTCCTTACCCTTAAACCTGTAATACAATACTACATACACCCCGGGGTTGATGAAATGCCCTTGCAATTTGGGGCGAAGATTGTATAAATTAAATTGGTCGTCAACCACAGATATACGCCAGGTAGTTTGCCGCTCGAAGAAATAGCTGTATTGCAGCTGTGCACCGATGCCTAACATAACAGGAGCATCACTTGTAACCGGCATTACATATTCTGCGCTTACGCACATTTGCGGTACGATGGTTTTGATATAGTCGGCAGAGTCTTCAATAACAGTCAAGTAGCTATTCTGGTCGCCACTAAGGCCAACGCGCCTGCCACTCATATACATTGCACCCACGCCAATACCGTAATACAGTTCTTTATTATTAGCCCATGTTTTACGTACCCTGCCTTGCAGCATAGCATTCATCACCGTAAAGTTCATATTCAATACACGGTTGGTATTGCCCAGCCTGCTGACAGGCAGTTCATACGGGGCTATTTCCATACTAAGCGATGGTACGAAAGTAGCATTGGCAGGCAAGTAGTTTATTTGTACCCGACCTGCCTGTGCACCTAGCGAATGATTATAGCCACCCAGGTTACTATTAAACAACATAGGGAAACCAAACGCGCCACCTATTCCCGCATCTACCTGTGCATACCCCTGTATGCAAAAAGACATCAAACACGCTACCAGTATCTTTTTCATACCGCAATATACAGCATGTAGCACTCAACAGGCACATAACGTATTGCCTTAATATCATTTTATATGTATCTTGTCTGCAAACCGTTTTTTTATGAAAAAGGCTTTTCTGCTTTGTATGCTGGCTGTTATGGCTGTTTCGTCTTACGCGCAATCAAATTGCGGGGGTAAGCACCGTATATTCAATGTACCAAAAGACAAAACACCTGCCGTTATAACAAAGCTGGGTGCATCACCGCAATTTATTCCGTTACGGTATGTGGTAAACCCCGATGTGTATTTCAAAAACCTGAAGGCTTTAGATAAAGATGCACGTTATAGAGATGAAATCAATGCCTTGTTTCGCTCCATTGGCTACACGGGTGTGTCAGACCCTGCTTTTACCAAAGACAAGCTTGTTGCTACTACTATTCCTTTTGGATCAATAGGTATGCTGGGCGATGGCAAACACAATTATATATATAGCCTGCTGGCACTAACCAACCAACGCAACATTGCCTGCTGGCTGATAAAACCTATGCCAGGCTATTGCAACCTGTATATAATGAATGAGTGCGGTAATGCCTTCTATCATTACAACCCCACTATAGAAAATCAAACAGTTAAATATGTAGAGCGTTGTACCGGTACTGCCAAACTAAAAGTAAAAGTATATGCACGCTACTATAGCCGCGAAGATTGTGAATGCGACGACTGTGAAGGAACGGTGTATGTAAAAGAGATAGATGAGCAGGCACTGTTAGCTACGGAGAAAATTGACAATATACCCATGATGCCAGCTAAGGCCGACTATCCTGTGAAGAAGATTTACATAGATGTAGACAAAGCTACCTTCAAACGAATAAAGGAGTATGATGTAAACGGCAAATACAGCAAACAATCATGCAGCGGCAGTTGCCAGCACGACTGTAGCAATGGCTGCGGTAGCGAATGCGGCGACAGCTGTCATGAATAACATCAGAAAAAACTTCAATCCGGCATCTTTGTCGGCAACAGGCGCACCCGGTACATTGTATTCGGGTGTGTTTTTTGTATAAGGATGTGTTTCCATACTCATATTAATCGCTGCGTTTGTGGACAGAATAACAAATATGCAACGCAAATACCGCCATATCCAAGTGTTTGTTTCATATTAACGGACGCTTTAAAAACGCTTAACAAGCCATTATCAAGCTAAATCTTATGTTGTTGATTATCAATGACATGGATGTGAATAATAATTTTGTAAAAAAACTATCGTCGGGGCATAGGGGTATTATTGCAGGTTGTTGTCCTACATTAAATGGCAACGGCAGAAGCAGTTATCTTTGCACCCCGATACCATACTGGCTGCATGGATATAACAAACGGTAATGCCACCCCGTATATGGCACATACCGACATATTGTTTGAGGAGTTATTTAAATCTCACTACAAGAGGTTGCATGCCTATGCCTGTACCATACTGAACGACGAAGACGAAGCGGAAGAAATAGTACAGCAAATGTTTGTGAAGCTATGGGAAAAGAGAGAACGGCTTGATGAGGTGCAGGCTGTAAATGCCTATTTGTACCGTACTATTCATAACGACTGTATGAACTACCTGAAACATGAAAAAGTAAAAGCAAACTACAGACGCCACACCATGCATACAGGCAGCGAGGCAGACAACACCGCATCGGCAAAAAGAATACACGAACTGGAAGAAAGATTGCGGCAGGCATTGGCAGAACTACCTGAACAATGTCGCACTATATTCCAACTAAGCAGGTTCGAGGAATTGAAATACCGCGAGATAGCCGATAAGTTAGGACTTTCCGTAAAGACAGTGGAAAACCAAATGGGCAAAGCGCTGAAACTGATGAGAATAAAGATGGCAGACTTGCTACCCGTATTGTGGATAATATTACAGTATATGTAAAACAAACAAAGTGAACAATAACAACAGCCATATGAACGATGACCTGCCGGTAAAATACCTGCTTGGTGAGGCTACGCCCGAAGAGCGTGAGCAAGTGGAGCAATGGGCGGCTGCCAGTGATGCAAATAAAAAGCAGCTGGAGCAGCTACGCTATATATGGACTGAAACAAAAAAACTGGAAGCAGCGAACAGCGCTGATGAACAGGCAGCGTGGCAACGCTTTAAACAAAGAATAGATAAGCAAAATACGACTACTAAAACTATACCGCTGGGCAGGCGCACCAACTGGATGCGTATTGCCGCTACACTGATACTGATGATTGGCGGTAGTTGGATGGCTTATATTTACCTGTATAGTGCAGGTACTGTTACGCTGGCTTCGGGCGATGCCGTGTTATCACAAACGCTGCCTGATGGCTCTACCATTACCCTCAATAAAAATGCTACTGTGAAGTATCCTAAAAAATTCACTGGCAGCACCAGAGAGGTAACGCTTGATGGTGAGGCATTCTTCAACGTAGCGCCTGATAAACAAAAACCCTTTATTATACATGCCAACGAAGCAGATATAGAGGTGGTAGGAACGTCATTCAACGTGAAAACAAATACCAACCAAACAGAAGTTGTTGTAGAAACTGGTGTGGTACAGGTTAGCAAAAAACTGAAAGGCGTAGTGCTGAATCCGAAAGAAAAAGCAACAGTAAAAAAGAATACAGAGCTGCCCATCAAAGAAAAGACAGAAGATGAATTGCATAACTATTATCGCACAAAAGCATTTGTTTGCAACAATACACCACTAAGCCGCCTTGTGCCAGTACTGAACGATGCGTACGGTGCTAATATTGTAATAAGTAATACAGAACTGAACGACTTGCGTATAACCACTACGTTCAATAACGAATCGCTGGATAATATTCTGGAGGTACTGAGCGGAACTTTTAATATAAATATTGTAAAGAAAGACGGGCAAATTGTTTTAGAATAAGAAAAGCGCAACCCCTGCATGAACTGTTTGTACAAGTTAATCATTATTACACTTTGCACTATTGCACCGTTGGCAGCATCGGCACAACAGTATTTGAATAAAACCATCAGTGTAGATGCAAAACGAAAACCTGTTGGCGAAGTGCTGAAGACAATAAGCAGGCAAGGTGGCTTTTACTTTTCTTACAATAGTGATTTGATAAAAGATGATAGCCTCGTGTCATTATCTGTAAAAAACAAAACGGTGAGGCAAGCGTTGGCTATCCTCTTCGATAAAAATTTTGAATACACAGAAACAGCAACACATATTATCATACAGCCATCTGCGGCTATGTATTGGTATGCCACAGGCTATGTAAAAGATGTAATAACCGGTGAAAACATACCACATGCCAGCGTGTACGAGAAAACACAATTTGTCAGCACACTCACCAACGAGTTGGGCTATTTCCGTTTGCGGCTCAGAGATAGAAATAAACCGGCTGTTATCTCCGTAAGTAAATCCTGGTATGTAGATACAGCTATTGTTGTACACGCATCTGCCAAGCAGGAAGTGAAAGTAGCTATTACACCCAAAAACTTTGAGCTGGACTCGTTTGTAGTAACAAAGAAAACAGGCGTTGAAGGCAACTGGCTCAGCCGTTTGTTTCTTTCTTCCAAACAACGTATGCAGGGTGTAAACCTCGGTAAGTTTTTTGCAGACAAACCATACCAGACATCGCTTGTGCCAGGCTTAGGCACACACGGGCGTATGAGCGCGCAGGCTGTTAATAAATTTTCCTTCAACCTATTGGGTGGTTATGCCGGTGGGGTGAATGGTTTTGAGATGGCAGGTGTTTTCAACATCAACAAAACAGATGTGCGAGGTGCGCAACTGGCAGGTATCTTTAATATGGCAGGTGGCAAGGTAAGCGGCTTGCAGATAGCAGGTGTGTACAACCATGTGATGAAGGCATCGGAAGGTTGGCAATTTGCAGGTTTTGCTAATCTTGTAAATGCAGAGCTGAAAGGCATACAGATAGGAGGTGCGTATAACCATGTATGGGGCGATATTGAAGGCGCGCAAATAGCAGGGTTTGTTAACCTTGCCAAAGGCAGTGTGGAAGGCGCACAAATAAGCGGCTCTGTAAACTACGCAGACAGTACGGTGAACGGCACACAAATAGCAGGCTTTATAAGTATTGCGAAAGAAAAGACCGAGGGTGTGCAAATAGCAGGTGCAGCCAACTATGCCAACGATACATTGGACGGTACGCAGATAGCAGGCTTTGCCAATATAGCAGGCAATGAGATGAGAGGTACACAAGTGTCAGGATTTTTTAATTATGCAAAACATGTAAAAGGTGTGCAGGTAGGTGTAGTGAATATAGCAGACACATCTTCAGGTGTAAGCATAGGCTTTTTCAATTTTATTGTAAAGGGTTATCATAAAGTAGTAGTTTCTTCAAATGAAATAACCAATGTACATATAGCCGGCAAATCAGGAAATCGGAATATGTATACCATCTTGTCTTTCGGTATCAACGCAGGTAGTAACCTTGCTATTACAGGTGGCTATGGTATCGGCAGGCAGTTTAATATCGGCAAGCGCATATCTGTCAATCCGGAGTTGACTGCTAATCAGCTTTACCTTGGCGATTTTGAATATACAAACGGTTTCTTCCGTTTTGAGACGGGTGTGCATTGTACATTTAGCAAGTACTTATCGGCCTACATAGCACCATCTTATAATTATTGTTATATAGATCAAACCCAATTCCCCACTGGCTACCGCAATGATATACCCAACCTGGGTTTTGGCGGTACACGCCACAATAAAGACTGGACAAGCTGGATAGGCTGGAGTGTGGGTATAAGTATTTTTTAAATTGCCTTAGGGGTATATACCCTGTGTGTTGTCATACTATCAAACAGAAAGAAAGTATATGACAACGAAATTAGCAGGATTAATGGCGGCCTTGCTTTTTGCAGCCACAACCAATGCACAGCCACGTAAGTTTTCAGCAGCACATATAGGTTTTTTTTACCCACTTAGTACCAACGGCATTTTTGCTAAAGAATATACCAATGGTTTTTCACTGCATATAATTGCCGGTATGTCTTATAACGAAACATCATTTTGCGCTGCAGGTATAAGCAGTTATGTATTCAATAACGCGGACGGCATTATGCTCGCGGGTTTTTCCAACCATGTACGTAATGAGATGAGTGGTGCGCAGTTGGCAGGCTTTATGAATACGGTACGCAACTACACGCATGGATTACAGGCTGCAGGCTTTATGAATATTGCAGGCAGTATTAATGGTGCGCAATTAGGTGGTTTTGCTAATATTGCATTTGAACAAAGCGAAGGCATACAAGCTGCAGGGTTTATAAATCTTGCTGTAAAAGATTTCAGGGGTTTGCAGGCAGCAGGCTTTATGAATAGTGCGGGCAATACTGATGGTGTACAGGTTGCGGGTTTCATCAATGAGGCAAAGGATGCGGATGCGCAAGTAGCAGGGTTTATTAATATTGCTAAAGAAGTTAGCGGTGTACAGGTAGCAGGGTTTATAAATATTGCAGACAGTTGTGATTATCCTATAGCACCTATCAACATCATTCGCAACGGACAAAAATCATTAGGCTTTACTACATACGATGGTGTTACCAATATGGCTACGTTCCGTTCGGGAGGCAGGGTGATGTATGGTATCATAGGTGCAGGCTACCACAACAATGCACGTAAACCTCTCTATGCGGCAGAAGCCGGGCTTGGCGCACATCTGCGTATCACTAAAAAGTTCCGACTGAATATAGAGGGTAGCAGCACCAGCTATACAGATTTTACAGATGAAATATATCTCAAATCATCTCTACGTGTAATGCCAGCCTATAGTGTTGGCAACAGGCTAGAAGTGTTTGCAGGACCTGCCATCAATCATGTACTGGGAGAAAACTACAATGGTAATGATATAAGCAAAAACTACTTGTGGAGCCATTACGAGTGGGGCAATTTTAATGGTATCTATCTGGGTTTTGCTGCAGGCATGCACTTTCACCTGTAGCACACAGCCTGCCGTTTATACAACCGTGTTTGCCGATTACATTCTTCTATTTACCGAAGGAAGATTCCGTGAAACTATTGTGTGTACTTGTTTTGCGGCCGATTCCTGTTACAGGACTTATCAGTAAAATTTATTTATAAAAAAATACACTACCCAAGTAGGGGTAAAAAACGCAATCATTGTCATTATATAAAACCAACAAAATGTTACACTTCAGAAACTGGCTCTTGATAGCAGGACTGGCATTAGCAAACAGCAATACAACAACAGCCCAAGAGGCAACTACAAGCACTAAGAAAAGCACCATCACACAAAAAGTACATGGCATAGTTACAGATGGAGCATCTAAACAGCCATTGGCAGGCGTGGTAGTGATACTGCAATCAGATACAAAAATAAATGCTATAACAGACGAAACAGGCGCATTTACACTTACGGGTGTGCCGCTGGGCAGGCAAACATTCATCTTCAAAATGGTAGGTTTTGAAGACTATACCGTAGCAGAAACGCCCGTAATAAGCGGTAAGGAATTAGACCTCAATATTTCTATGAACGAAAGCCTGAAGAAGCTGGACGAGGTAACTGTAAAAGCTGCAGGCAAAGACCGCATCAAACCCATGAACGAATTTGCTGCCGTAAGCGCGCGTGCATTTTCGGTAGAAGAAACCCGCCGTTATGCGGCAGCGTTTGCAGACCCGGCACGTATGGTACAGAACTTCCCCGGTGTAAGCAATGCAGGCGATATGGATAACAGCATTGTAGTACGTGGCAACTCGCCCAAAGGCGTACTGTGGCGTATGGAAGGTATTGAAATACCTAACCCCAACCATTTTACTGCACAAGGTGCCAGTGGCGGAGCCATCAGCATGCTGAATGCCAATACATTAGGCAACTCAGATTTCTACACCGGTGCTTTTGTACCTGAAATTGGTAACGCACTGTCCGGCGCTTTCGACCTCAATCTGCGTACGGGCAATAATAAACGTGCAGAGCATACAGTAGCAATAGGTACATTGGGTATAGAGTTGGCAACCGAAGGGCCATTCAGCAAAAACGGGAAGGGCTCATATCTGGTAAACTATCGTTATTCTACACTGGCACTTCTAAAAAGTTTCATTGATGTAGGACAAGCGATACCAGCCTATCAGGATGGTTCATTCAAAGTAAGCCTGCCAACAGCCAAAGCAGGAACATTTACGATATGGGGATTGGGTGGTTATAACGTAGCTGCGAATACGCCAGACAAAGACAGCAGCAAATGGGACGATGATAACCCGAACATAAAATACGATAGCAGGAACCACATGTACACAGGTGGTATAGCACATCAGTATTTTGTAAAAAAAGATGCTTACATCAAAACAGTAATAGCTGTATCGCAAGATAAAACAATCAGCGATGCAGATACCCTTAACCCTGCTAACGACTATGCACGTGTGTCTATACAACGCAGCGGCATCACCAATAACGCGGTGCGTGCATCAGTGATGTACAATCAGAAGGTAAATGCACGCCACACATATCGTGCAGGTATCATTGGCCAGTATTGGGCGTATAACATGAACCAGCAATACTTTGATTTTTCAGATGATACGTGGCGCAATATTCTGGATGGTGATGGTAACACGCAGTTTTATCAGGCTTATTTGCAATGGAAAACAAGATTATCTGACAGACTGAGCGCAACAGCGGGTGTTCATGGTTCTTATCTGGCACTCAACAGCAAGTATAGTATAGAGCCACGCGCTAATATTACTTACCTGGCCAATAAAAACAAGTTTACGCTTGCAGCAGGCCTGCATAGCAAACCCGAACACCTCTCTACTTACTTGTTTCAAAATGCAAACGTAGGACAGGCAGTAACACACCCTAACAAAAACCTAGACCTGCAACGCGCTTTCCATACAGTATTAGGTTATGAAACATCACTGCCATTTAAAACCCGCCTGAAAGCGGAAGTATACTATCAGCACCTGTACAACATACCTGTTGAAAAAGACAGCAATTCAGGGTTCTCTATCATCAACGCGCTAGATGTGTATTCACTTTTGGGTACCAAACCACTGGTAAGTGAGGGTACGGGCAGAAACTACGGTATAGACATCAGCCTCGAACGTCCTTTTGCCAACAACTATTATATACTGGCTACGGGGTCTGTTTTCAAAAGTACTTACACAACTTATGGGGGTAAAACGTACAATACACGTTTTGACAGAGGATATACATTCAACGTGGTAGGCGGTAAAGAATTTAAACTGAACCATAGCGGGCGCAAACTGATAGGGCTGAACGGCAAAGTGCTGATGAACGGTGGAGCACGCGAGTCTGTAATAGATATTGCTGCATCAAGGCAAAGCGGCAAAGCGGAGTATGTGCAGGATAAATACTTTACTACACAAGTGCCGGCTTACTTCCGTACGGATGCAGGGGTCTATTATAAAGTAAACAACAAACGTGCTACACATACTTTGCAACTGGATGTGCAGAACGTAACAAACCGTAAAAATTTCTTTTTCTCTTATTACGATGATAAATCGGCAAGTATTAAATCAGTTAACCAGTTAGGATTACTTCCCAACCTCAGTTATCGTGTAGAGTTTCATTAATAAACAAAAATCAATAGATAATATAAAACAGGATTAGTATGAAAAGATTATCAGTAATTGTACTCAGTGCATCAATCGCTTTTGCATCATGCAGTAAGGAACGCATCAAAGGAGAAGGTTCTGTTGTTACAGAAACCCGCAGTATCAATGCCATCACACGTGTAAACCTGAATGGCGGCGAGGAGTTGGAAATAGTACCATCAAAAGAAAATAAGGTAGTAGTAAGCGGGTATCAGAATTTAGTGCCTGTGTACAGAACTAATGTATCGGGCAGTACACTGAATCTGGAATTTGAACGCAAGTATTACAATGTGCGTAATAACAACATCAAAGTAACACTCTACACACAAAGCCTGAATGATATAGAAGTGAATGGCAGCGGTAATATTAACATTAAAGACAGCCTGAAGACAGACAACCTGAAAGTAGAAATAAATGGTAGCGGCAATGTATATAGCTATCCTAACTATTTCCAAAACCTGACACTGGATATAAATGGCAGCGGTAACATCAACATGAGGCAGGCAACCGGTAAATATGTGCGTGCTGAAGTTTCAGGCTCAGGCGATATTGAAATAACGGTAGAAGAAAAATTAGATGCTCAAATATCAGGTTCCGGACAGATAAAATATTGGGGTAACCCTTCAACTGTACTGACAGATATTTCCGGCTCCGGCAAAGTAAGAAAGCAGTAAAGAATGTCATCAGGGGTGATTGACTATAACCAACCTGCACCGTTAAGGTGCGAGGTTGGTTATTATTTTATTGTATAGCAGCACAGGGTCGAATGGTTTGGTAATAAAATCATTCATGCCTGCTTCTTTTGCTTTGAGTCTTGCTTCTTCATATGCATCGGCGGTAAAGGCAATGATAGGTGTTGTGGTATCTTTCTTTCGTATATGTTTGGTTGCTTCAAAGCCATCCATTACGGGCATGTGCAGGTCCATCAGTACTATATCGTAGGCATTAGCTGTAAGCAGGTTAACAGCTTCTTGTCCGTTTTTAGCAACCGTTACACCTGCATTCATGTTTTCCAGTATCTTCTTGGCTACCAGTACATTCAGTTTGTTATCTTCTACCAATAGTACTTTGATGGTACTCAGGTCGTGCGTTTCTATAAAGCGTTGCTCGTCATCTTTTACTTCATTAGTAAGCCCCAACGTAGCCTCGAAGAAAAAGGTAGTGCCTACCCCTTCTTCAGAGCTGACATGCAGGGAGCTATGCATCAACTGCAGGAGTTTTTGCGATATTGACAAGCCAAGCCCCATGCCATCGTGGCTGCGTGTTATCTTACTGTCCAGTTGGTTGAAGACTTTGAATATATCTGCAATTTTTTCATTGCTGATACCCACACCCGTATCTGCTATTTTAAAAAGTACATAGCAGTTTTTCTCATCCAGATGGCTCATTTTAACCCACAAAAACACCTCGCCTTTTTTGGTAAACTTAATGGCATTGCTCAGCACGTTGTGCAACACCAATATCAGCTTTTCATAATCGCCTAATACGAATTGCGGTATTCTGTCATCAAAATCAAAATGCAGTTCAATATTTTTCTTAGCTGCTTCCAGCACAAAGCTATCTACTGCATTGTGACAAAATTTACGAATGTCAAACGGGCGTAGCTCTACATCTACCTTACCCATTTCCAGATTGTTGTAATAGAGTACATTGTCTATGAGCGATTTCAAGTGTTGCGATGAATAGTGCAGTAATTGTACATCTCGCCTGATGCTGTCCGGCACGCCTTTTTCTTTCAGCAGATGTGTCATGCCCAGTATAGCGTTGGCAGGAGTGCGTATCTCATGGCTCATGATAGAAAGAAAACGGTTCTTCTCTTTCAGCGATTGCTCTGCAGTTTCTTTAGCATTTGCCAGTGCCTCCTCCATATAGAAGTTATTACGCGTAATGGTACGCGCTATCATTAATGTGCAGATAATGGCTATGATGAGGTTGAATATCTGCATGGCGATAGCCATTTGCTCATTTTGCTGAAAAGCCAGCCCAAGTTTAGGTGTCAGGTCTGTAAGGTTTACAGCTAGCAGGCACAGAAACGTAAACGATATGGTGAAAACCCGTTGCCATCTGTTTTCGTAACCCGTAACTACATATCCAAACAGCAATAGCGGAATATACAGCACGACGCTGTTGTTGTAATTGTTTACAAAACCGGAATCAAACAGCAACACCAGCATATCCGAATACACCACACTCATTACCGCTGTGGTATGCACTTTTTTCTTATGCAGCAAATACAGATTGCTGGTAAACGCCATAGCCGCTATGGCAAAATATGATGCATATGTAGCTCTGCCGATATAGGCAGCTATGTACACTAAAAACGAAAGGCAGACTAATACGGCGATAATGTTAAGGTGCAACAATATCCTGCTCTGCTTATTTTTTTTCATAGCCGTTTTAAGACTGTTTAGCAGTTAATACAATAGAGGTTTATTATCAGGTAGATTATATTTTCTCTCACTTAAGCACCTTATTACAAATATAATTAAAAATCTATTAATTCAAGTTTCTTGTAATGTTTTGCCGCTTTGCCGCAACGATAATTACATACCTTTGCAGCACAAATTCAATGTAGTATATGCCAATTATTGCGCCCTCAATGCTTTCTGCCGATTTCCTGAACCTTGGCAGGGATATAGAAATGGTAAATAACAGCGAGGCCGACTGGTTTCACCTGGATGTAATGGACGGACGTTTTGTTCCCAACATCAGCTATGGTATGCCCATCATAGCACAAATGAAAAAGCTGGCGAAAAAGACGATGGACGTGCATCTGATGATTGTTGAACCTGAGAAATATTTCGAAGACTTTAAAAAAGCAGGAGCGGATATACTGACGGTACACTACGAGGCCAGTACGCACTTGCACCGTAGCCTGCAAGCCATCAAAGCATTGGGCATGAAAGCGGGCGTATCGCTGAACCCCCATACACCGGTAAGTGTGTTGGAAGACATCATTACCGAAATAGACCTAGTGCTGATAATGAGTGTTAACCCCGGCTTTGGAGGACAGAAATTTATACAACAGGCAGTTAATAAAATAAGCAAAGTAAAAGCCATGATAAATGAAGCAGGTTGCAATACACTGATAGAAGTAGACGGTGGTGTAACGCTTGACAATGCCGGTATGTTGATAGCAGCAGGCGCCGACGCACTCGTAGCTGGCAATACTGTATTTTCATCGGCAGACCCTGCAGATACTATAAAAAAGCTGAAACAGGCTGGAAAATAAATGTATCTTTTAAGCGTTATAGATACCAAATATGTCCCCCAACCGCATTGTACTTTCTGCCATACTGATACTGGCATCCATATATACACAAGCACAGCAAGCCACCATTAGGGGCAGGGTTACAGACAATCGTGGCAGGGCATTGGAAGCAGCTACTGTAGCCATTGAGGGTACAAGCATTGGAACGAACACAGACGGTAAAGGCAACTATAACCTATCATTGCCTGCGGGCGAAAATATCGTAGCTGTCTTTTCATTTAATGGCTATACAGTACGCAAAGACACACTCTCTTTACTGCCAAGTGAAACACGCGAAATAAATGTACGCCTTACAAGGGTTGATAAAGAGCTGAAAGGCGTTACAGTAAAAGGCGACCGCAATACAGACTTAAATACCATTGGCTTAGACCCCAATAAATCTGTATTACTGCCCGGTGGCAACTTTGGCGATGGTATAGAGGCAATGATTAAAACATTGGTGGGCAGCAACAACGAGCTTACTTCTCAATACAATGTACGTGGTGGTAACTTTGATGAAAACTTGGTATACGTAAATGACTTTGAAATTTATCGTCCGTTTCTTACCCGTAGTGGTCAGCAAGAGGGTATGAGTTTTGTGAACGCGGATCTGGCATCAGGTGTCAACTTTTCGGTGGGTGGTTTTCAGAGCAAGTATGGCGATAAGATGAGCAGTGTGCTGGATGTTACCTACAAACGCCCTAAAGAGTTTGGTGGCAGGGCAGTAGCCAGCCTGTTGGGTGCAAGCATAGCACTGGAAGGTGCAAGTAAAAACCAGAAGCTCACCTACCTTGTAGGTGTACGTCACAAAAGCAACCAATACCTGTTGCGCTCTCAGCCAGTTAAAGGCATTTATAATCCGTCTTTTACAGATGCGCAGGCATTGGTTAATTATCGTTTTAGTGATAAATGGGAAATAGAAGCTATAGGTAACTATGCACGCAACCGATTCAATTTTATACCTGAAGAAGCAACCAGCAGCTTCGGGCTTATCAACAAAGCATTTCAGTTGCGTATGTTTTATGAAGGTGGTGAGATAGACCAGTTCGACTCTCGCTTTGGTGGCTTGTCAACAACCTTTCGCCCAAACGATAAGCTGAAACTGAAGCTATTGGCATCAGGGTTTCAAACCAATGAAAAGGAAACTTACGACATCATAGGTGAGTATCTGCTGGGCGAACTGGAAACAGACCTTGGCAAAGAAAACTTCGGGCAGGTAAAAACCTATTTGGGTACCGGTGTGATACACAACTACGCGCGCAACTACCTGAAAGTAAATGTAGGCAATGCCGCGCATAGAGGCTCGTACAGTGCCAACCTGCACTTTTTACAATGGGGTGTAGATGCTAATATTACCAATATTGAAGACAAGCTATACGAGTGGGAACGCAGAGATTCTGCAGGCTTTACACAACCCTATAATCCCAACAAACTGGAACTGACACGCTTCTATCGCTCAGCTACTACGCTTAACTATATGCGTTATGCGGGCTTCCTGCAAGATAATTTCCGCTTCAACGATTCGCTCGACCTGACTATATCGCTGGGTGTACGTTTTAACTATAATACGCTGAATAATGAATTTCTTGTCAGCCCGCGTATGCAGGTATCGTACAAGCCAAAGTGGAAGAACGATGTAGTGTTCAAGCTATCGGGCGGCTTGTATCAGCAACCACCTTTTTATCGCGAAATGCGCGACCTTAATGGTAATGTAAATACTAACCTGAAAGCGCAGAAATCTTACCACGCAGTTGCAGGGCTCGACTACAACTTCAAAGCATGGGACAGGCCTTTTAAAATGACCACCGAACTATACTACAAAGGCATGTGGGATATTGTACCGTATGAGTATGATAATGTCCGCATACGCTACTTCGGGCAAAACAGCGCGGTAGGCTATGCAGCAGGTGGCGAGGTGCGGCTGTATGGCGATATAGTAAAAGATGCTACATCGTGGATAAGTGTAGGTGTGATGAAGAGTATGGAAGATGTGCAGAACGACAAGATAGTATTGAAGGGTGCAAACGGCAATGATAGTGCTACCATAACACCCGGCTACATACCACGCCCTACAGACCAACGCCTTATGCTGGGCATGTATTTTGAAGACTACTTCCCTAAATGGAAGAATTTTAAAATGCACCTGAACCTGATGTATGCAACAGGCTTGCCATTTGGCCCGCCCGATGCTAACAGGTATGGAGATACACTACGCCTGCCCGATTACCGTAGGGTAGATATAGGCTTCAGCACACTGATACTGAAGGGCAGCAAGCACCCCCACAGTAAAGTGTGGAGCAGTGTAAAGAACGCATGGTTCAGCTTAGAAGTTTTTAACCTGTTAGGCATACAAAACACCCTCTCTTACACATGGGTACAAGACCAGAGCAGCGGCAAAACATTTGCCGTACCCAACCGCCTGACGGCCAGGCTCATAAACGTGAAGCTGGTGGTGGATTTCTGACGCAACAAATAATACCTACCATATTACAAGCGGCTTATTGAGCCGCTTTTTTAATGCTTGTTTAATACTATGTGTAGCCATTATTGGTTAGTTTTATATTATTCTAAATGTCCATTTATGAAAAGAATTACCTGTACAATCCTGTGTACACTGCTATCATTCATTGCAATATCACAAAATCAAGTTCTGAATGGCAGCTTCGAGAATTATTCAAATTGCCCTGCAAATTATAGTCAATTAGCAAACTGCACAGGCTGGAGGCAATACACAGGGGGGACGTCCGACTATTTCAACACATGTGCTACAACTTCAACAGTACGAGTGCCGGCCAACAGTCTTGGTTACCAAGTACCGGCACATGGCAATGCCTATGCGGGTTTGATAGATTATGCCCCCGGAACTTACAAAGAATATATTGCAGGGTTCATTGTACCTCTGACAATAGGTATGACGTATGAAGTGTCCATGTCTGTATCACTCTCAAATTTTTCTGGCTATACCATAAATGACCTAGGGGTTTGGTTTTACGATAATGGGCCAACATCTATAGGTGGCACTGCAGGGTTAACGGTTACTCCGCAGATTTCTTATACATCTTTGGGCACTGTTACCGATACTAATACTTGGGTAAGGGTTAGGGCATTATTTACTGCTGATTCAGCGTATGATAATATCGTTATCGGTGGCTTTGGCAGTGCAACGCCAGGTACTACCGGGCATGGTTCGGGTGTAGGTGCCGGTTATGCATATTACTATATCGATTCTGTAGTGATACGCAAACCTACTGGTATAGAGAATCTGTATCTGGATAGTTTGATATGTGCGGGTGATACATTTAACGTGCCTTATGTAGTAAACGGGTATGTGACTTTTAATACAGGTAATATTTTTCGCGTGCAACTGAGTAACAGTAGCGGGTCCTTCTCCAGCGGCACCAGTATAATAGGTACCAGAACTGCAACTACCTCAGGAAACATTCAATGTGTTGTGCCATCCAGCATCACACCAGGCAATAATTATCGGTTAAGAATATTGGCAACTAATACTTCCGACACTTCGCATCAAAGCTATTATTCCATCAGCATAGGCAATGTACGTCCTGTTGTAAGTTGCAGCAGCAATGCGCCTGTATGTGCAGGGCAGGCATTGCAAATGAGTGCTGTTACTACACCATCATCCGGCATCAACTACAGATGGATGGGCCCCAATAATTATAACAGTATGGCTCAAAACCCGCTTATCAGTTCTTTCGCTTTAAATATGGCAGGAGATTATGTAGTTACTGCACGGCTATTCGGTTGCATAAGCAAAGACACAACAACCGTTACTGCCATTACTGCACAATACATCAATGCAATGGCTTCTAATCCTCCATGCATCAGTGATACACTGCGTTTGTATGCCATTGCCAATGGCTCACCTACCGCATTCAGTTGGACAGGCCCTTCAGGGTTTACATCTTCGGCAAGAGATACCTTCATGCCCAATAGCACATCTGCTTATAATGGTAATTATATTTTGACTGTTAACTACGGCAGTTGTTCGTTTTCAGATACTGTAAACGTTTTTGTACAACCCCATGCTACGGGCCGCACCATAAGCAGCAATACGCCTTTGTGTCCGGGAGATACCTTGAGGCTGTCAGCAACCAGCGTAACCAGTGGCGTTTCTTATGGATGGACAGGGCCTAATGGTTTTACTGCATTTGTTCAAAATCCTTCATTAGCCAATGTATCAAGCTTGTCTGCTGGAAACTATGTTGCATATACTAATTTGAATGGTTGTATCAGTAGAGACACCACAATAGTTGTTATCAACCCATCCCCGACAGCCATTATTGCCACTGCTACCACCCCCATCTGCGAGCGCGACACTATGCGTTTGTTCAGCACTAACAGCAGTACAGTTGTTACATGGGCTTGGACAGGACCGGGTAGTTATACTGCCTCTACTCAAAACCCTGTAAGGGTTAGCAGCACACCATCCATGAGTGGCGACTATATCATTACCGCTACCAACAGCTTTAGCTGTACGGCAAAAGATACGGTTACTGTTCTGGTAAAACCACTGCCTGCCAACTTCAATGCTACAGCAGGTACTATTTGCGAGGGTAGTACGTTGTTTCTTACGGGCAATTCTACCTCTACAGGTGTTACTTGGAGTTGGATAGGCCCTAATAGCTTTACCAGCACCTTGCAAAACCCTAATATACCGTTGGCTACTACTGCTGCCTCGGGGGCATATATCCTCACTGCTACGCTCAACGGTTGTTCGGATAAAGACACAGCTTTCGGTACAGTATTCCCCATACCCGCTACACCCGTACCATCTGCCAACATACCCGTGTGCACAGGGCAAGATTTGAAGCTGACGGCTACCAATATAAACGGTGCGTCTTTCTTGTGGACAAGCACAACGGGTTATTCATCTGCCTTGCAAAACCCGATTCTCTCTACTGCTACAACTGCCATGGCTGGCAAATATTATGTACAGGCTACAGCTAATGGTTGCACATCGGGTATAGATAGTGTTACAGTTACCGTGAACCCCGCACCCGTTATCAATATGTACCCCAGCCCTAATGATAGCATCTGTCAGGGGGCTACACTTACTTTTGTATCAAGCCAAAGCAATGCAGGTAGTGCTTTTCAACGTACTTGGTATAGGAACAACAACCCCATCACCGGTGCAAACGGTGTGAATTATGTTACGACTGCTGCTATTGATAGCGATGTGTATTATGTAAGCCTGACAGGTGGTAATTGTGCTGAGCCATTTACAGATACCAGCAGCCGGATACTTATCAGGGTGTTTCCATGGCTTGCACCCAAAGTAAGCATCACTGCCAACCCCACTACTACCGTACCCAGCGGCACGATGATTAATTTTACCGCTACACCAACCAATGGTGGCAATAACCCCACTTATC
>CALESY010000030.1 GCA_937919945.1 uncultured Chitinophagaceae bacterium
GATAAAATCAGAGCATCAGTAAAAGGTGTGCCGGGTGCAGAGGTAACGGTGGATAAAGAACAAGGCGGCCCGCCGCAGCAAAAACCTGTATTAATAGAAATTAAAGGGGATAATCTTGACTCGTTGGTTGCAACTTCTGAAAGGCTGAATAAGTATTTGTCTAAAAAACAGATACCGGGTGTTGAAGCACTGCAAAGTGATTTTCAGGCAAACAAACCGGAAATCGTATTTGACCTAGACCGTGAGCGTATGAATAGCGAAGGTATATCTACTGGGCAAGTGGTGATGAATTTGCGTACTGCCGTGTTCGGAAAAGAGATATCACGTTTCCGCGATGCGAATGATGATTATCCCATAACATTGAGGTTGAAGAAAGACCAGCGCGAGGATATAGATGCTGTACGTAATATGCCGATGATATTCCGGGATATGGGTATGGGTGGCGTGATACGTGAAGTACCAGTGAGTTCTTTTGCAGATATCAGGTATGACAATACCTATGGTGGCATCAAACGCAAAGACCAGAAGCGTATCATATCGTTGTCGTCAAATGTATTGACGGATTATAATCCAAATGAAGTGGTAGCCGCCGTTCAGCGAGAGATTGATAATTTCAATGCACCATCTGGTGTAACCATCAAAATGGGTGGGCAGCAAGAAGACCAGGCAGAAACGATGGGTTTCCTCGGTAAGGCAATGCTCATATCAGTTGGCTTGATATTCCTGACACTGATAATTCAGTTCAACTCGTTCAGTCGTACCATTGTTATCATGAGCGAGATAATCCTAAGCTGGGCAGGTGTATTCTTAATGACTACCATCGTCCGTAACGACTTCTCTATCGTAATGAGTGGTATTGGTTTGGTGGCTTTGGCAGGTATAGTCGTCCGAAATGGTATCTTATTAATAGAGTTTATGGATTTGATGTTGAAAGACGGTATGGAGCCTTATGATGCCATTGTAGAAGCAGGTCGCACCCGTATGACACCCGTAATACTCACCGCAACGGCAGCCATACTTGGCTTGATACCATTGGGTGTAGGGCTGAACATAGACTTTGCATCATTCTTTACTACGCTCAACCCGCATATTTACTTCGGTGGAGACAGTGTTGCGTTCTGGGGCCCATTGGCATGGACAATGATATATGGCCTTAGCTTCGCTACGTTCCTAACGCTGATATTAGTACCTGTTATGATGTTGTTGAGTTTCCGTTTCAAAGCTCGCGTAAAACGCTGGAGAGAAAAATTCAGTGCATCAATTGAGGAAAAATAAACAGAAATATAGATTTCTTAGATTGGCATAGGGTTTTATTGGTTGGTCGAAAAAGAAGGGGCGTTATATAACGCCCCTTTGTTATTTGTGTCTGTTTCTGCATAACGCTGAAAACAACCATATCTTATGTATTTTTGAAACCTGAACAATAGATATATGACTGGCTCCCCGACAACAAAACCAAAAATGTTTGAAACGGAAAAAAAATCTGCACTTGATGCTATTTCACAAGCGCAGTTCATCGCTTTTGCACCTTACATTTTTCAGGCATCGGTGATATTAAGAGATAGTGGCATACTTAATAAAGTACAGGATAGCCGCAACAATGGCATTTCCTTAGATGAGATTGCTGGTACTACAAATATGAGCCGATATGGTATTCGAATATTATTGGAAGCAGGTTTAGGTATCGGGTTAGTATTGCGCAAAGAGGATAAATTCTATTTGTCGAAAACAGGGCACTTCTTTTTGAACGACCCAATGACACGTGTGAATACTGATTTTATGCGCGATGTCTGTTACGAAGGAGCGAAAGAGCTGAAATCATCTATTGATCAAAGTAAACCTAACGGACTTCAATACCTTGGCAACTGGGAAACTATCTATCAGGGTTTATCGATATTACCTGAGCCTGCTAAAACAAGCTGGTTCAATTTCGACCACTACTATTCAGACAATGCATTCCCTGAAGCA
Source organism: uncultured Chitinophagaceae bacterium (assembly GCA_937919945.1). Taxonomy (GTDB): domain Bacteria; phylum Bacteroidota; class Bacteroidia; order Chitinophagales; family Chitinophagaceae; genus Polluticoccus. The sequence continues at coordinate 1,969 of CALESY010000030.1, forward strand.
TTGCCGATGGTATTTGCTACCAACCCAAAGAAAGTAATGGATATTGGTGCAAACACAGGCAAGTTTACATTGGCTTGTTTAGAACATAACAAAGAAGTAGAAGTAGGTTTGGTTGACTTGGCGGTACAACTAAATGTAGCAAAGCAAAATATAGAAGAGGCTGGTTTTGGCAACAGGGTACAATACCATGAAAGAAATGTCTTGCACAAAGACAGTGAATTGCCAACAGGGTATGATATAATATGGATGAGCCAGTTTCTGGATTGTTTTGCTGATGATGAAATTGTATACATACTTGAAAAATGTCACCGTGCATTGGGTATAGATGGCAGGGTGTTTATTAACGAAACATTCTGGGACAGACAACGTTTTGAAGCCTCAGCCCTTAGCCTGCAAATGACATCGCTGTACTTTACTACGATGGCTAATGGCAACAGCCAGATGTATGACAGCAAGGTTTTTATGCAGTTGATAGATAAAGCAGGATTCGAGGTAGTGGCAGATACCGATAACATTGGGTTGAGTCATACCATTCTTGAATTACGTAAAAAGTGATGTAAGTCATTTTCTCATAAATAGTATAATTGTATTTTTCACTCAAGTTTTTAAAATCTCATTCCCCCTCATGAGTACGCAAAAGCAAACAGATGTACTGGTAATCGGTGCAGGCCCCTCCGGCACCATCGCAGCGTCTATCATTAAGCAGGCTGGTTTGTCTGTACAGATAGTAGAAAAAATGCAGTTCCCTCGTTTTGTAATTGGCGAAAGCCTGTTACCACGCTGTATGGAAGCATTGGAAGAAGCAAAATTTCTGGATGCTGTAAAAGCAAAAGGCTTTCAGCAAAAAGACGGTGCCAAGTTTGTAAAGAATGGTGAAATATGTGATTTTACCTTCGCGCAACAACACGCTGATGGATGGCGTTGGACATGGCAGGTGCCGCGTGCCGACTTTGATACTACGTTGGCAGACGAATGTATGAAGATGGGCATACCCGTAGCATATCAAACAGAAGTAACGGACATAAAAATTGACGATAATGGACACTCTATTACCACCATCAAAACAGCTGATGGTGCAGAGCAAACTATACATGCCAAGTTTATCATTGACGGTAGCGGTTATGGCAGGGTAATTCCACGCCTATTTGGTTTGGATAAGCCATCCACACAATATCCGCGCAAAACGCTATTCTGCCACATGACAGACCCAAAGCGTAGCGAAGCAGTGGAACCTAATCGTATTACCGTTTATGTACACAACGAAAGGACATGGATATGGGTAATACCTTTTTCCAATGGCAATACTTCTGTAGGGTATGTAGGAGATCCTGAGTTCTTTGAAAAGTTCGCTGGCAATCCAGAAGAACAATTTCGTGCACTGATAATGGCACAAAACGAGCTGGCAGTACGTTTTGGTAAGTCGGATATGCTTTGGGAACCACGTAGTTTACAGAGTTGGAGCGCAACTACAGATACGTTTTACGGAAAAGGCTTTGTACTGACTGGGAATGTTACTGAATTCCTCGATCCAATATTTTCATCGGGCGTAACACTTGCTTCCGTATCAGCACAGTTGGCGGCAAACATGGTTGTGCGCCACTTTAAAGGTGAAGAACTGGATTGGGAGAACGATTATATGAAGAAGATGATGCAGGGTGTAGATGTTTTTCGCACCTATGTAAACAGCTGGTACGATGGCACGCTGTTTAATATATTCTTCGCACCCAATCGTAGCCCCGAAATCATGTCGCAGATATGCTCTGTATTGGCAGGTTATGTTTGGGACGATACCAATCCGTTTGTAAAACATCATGAGAAAAATGTGCGTACTTTAGGGCGCTACTTGGCAAATAATGCTACATCTTAACATACACACAAGACCCGCAATCAGCAACTGGTTGCGTATCAATAAGCATTCGGTGATAAAGGACGGGAGTCCTTTATTGTCGTTTAATGACCCTATTGACAGCTATGCGCCAGATGTATTGTATCGTGCATTGCAATATAACTACCCCAAGTTTTTTAAAATGGACCTAATAAGCAAATGGGCATGGTTAGGTGCAGAAACAGTATTGACGCAGGCAAATGGTTTCATATATGATAGTGTTGATAAAACAAAAATAGCAGTAGTGCTGCAAACCAATCACGGCTGCCTGGATGTCGATAAAAAGTATAGCGAAACACTGGCAACAATTCCAAGCCCTGCATTGTTTGTATATACGTTGCCCAACATCATGCTTGGCGAAATATGCATCAGGCATGGTTTTAAAGGCGAACAGGCTTGTGTTGTAAGCGATGGATTTGATACAAAAGAAATTGAATTTTGGGTAAATGATTTACTGACAAACAGGGGCATGGAAGCTTGCCTTTGCGGATGGGTAGACGCTACTACTAACAATCACGAAGTGTCGTTGTATTGGGTGTCAAAACAAGAAGATAAATTACTATTTACTGCAGATACTATGCTGCAGATACATAACATATAATGAAACAGGCAGCATATATAGTAAACACAGGCATCATTACTGCAATCGGTAATGATACAGCTGCTTGTTTGGATGCATTGTTGCATACCAAGTCTGGTATAGGCAAAGCATACCATCTGAAAACTCATTGGTCTGATGAATTGCCAGTTGCCGAAGTGAACCTAAGTAATGAAGAGATGGCAAATATGGCAGGTGTAGATACCCGCTGGCCGCGTACTGCATTGCTAAGTGCGATAGCTGTAAAAGAGGCATGGCAACCATTTGCAGATAAAGTAAAGGGGTTAAAAACAGGTTTCTTTTCTGCTACTACGGTTGGTGGTATGGACTTGACAGAAAATGTCTACAAAGCATTTAAAGAAGATAGTACATCGGTAGATTTCAACAATATTAAAAACCACGAGTGTGGCGCTATTACAGAATTAGTTGCTAATCATTTTGGTATCAACGACTTTGTTACTACCATCAGTACAGCTTGCTCATCTTCCGCCAATAGTATTATGATGGCAGTACAGATGATTGGAAATGGTATGCTCGATGTTGCCATTGCAGGCGGTGCAGATAGCCTTTCACGCTTTACACTCAACGGGTTTAACACACTGATGATACTGGATAAGCAACCATGTCAGCCATTTGACAATAACAGGCGTGGGCTGAACTTGGGTGAGGGTGCAGGCTATGTATTGCTGATGAGTGAGAAAGCCATACAGCAATGTAGAGCGACAGCGTCTTGCATAGTAAGTGGGTATGCCAATGCCAATGATGCCTATCATCAAACGGCATCTTCGCCTGATGGTACAGGTAATAAACTGGCAATGGGCAATGCGCTGAAAGTAGCCAACCTGCAGCCTATCGATATTGATTACATTAATCTGCATGGCACAGGTACAGCTAATAACGATAGCTCTGAAGGTAAAGCCATTGAAGCTTTGTTTGCAGATAAAGTACCAATGGCTTCTTCTACCAAAGCTTATACAGGGCATACGTTGGCTGCTGCTGGCGGTGTAGAGGCAGTATTCAGTTCATTAAGTATCATGCATGGTATTGTGTATCCTAACCTCCGTTGGGAAACACAAATGGAAGATGTAGGCTTCAAGCCAGTTACTACTTTGCAACAGGGTTTAGCTATTCGTCATGTATTGTCAAACTCATTTGGGTTTGGGGGTAATTGTTCATCGCTTGTTTTCAGTAAATGCTAAGTATGGAATTGTATATAACAGGTACGGGTATAGTAAGCGGCGCAGGCAATAGCAGTGATGATAATTTCCTGAAAGAACCACCTACGTATAATACAGGCAAGCTATTGTGTGTTGAGCCAAACTATACAGCATATATACCACCCATGCAATTACGGCGCATGAGCAAAGCGGTAAGGATAGGCATAGGCGCATCTAAAATGTGCATGGCATCTGCAGGTATAGAAAAGCCTGATGCCATATCAGTAGGTACAGCTATGGGTTGCCTGGCAGATACGGAACTGTTTCTTGGCAAGATGATAGTGCAAGACGAGCAGATGCTGACACCGACGGCTTTTATCCAATCTACTCATAATACCGTTAGCGGGCAGATAGCTTTACTGGCTGGCTGCTACGGACATAACCTTACTTTCGTACAACGTGGACATTCTTTTGAACACGCTGTAATGAATACGCAACTATATTTGGCCGATAACCCGCATCAACAAATGCTCGTAGGTGGTATTGACGAGCTAACAGATGGTAGTTTGGATGCTTTGAAAATGGGCGGTATCAATAATAAGCTAAATAGCACACCAGCCGACGTTCTTAATGGCAATAACACAGGCTGTATAGCAGGTGAGGGCGCATCATTTTTTATTGTAACAGATGACAAGCCCGCAAACAGAGCATTGTGTATTAAAGAGGTATATTGCTTCGCAGATAAGAATAATACTATAGCTATTAATAAACTAGAAGCATATATCACCAATCATCTGCAAGATATTGACTTTACTGTATTAGGACAAAGTGGCGATGCTATATCAAATCTCACGTATCAATCCTTACGTTCAGGCCTATTGAAGGATACACCTCAATATATATTCAAACATTTATGTGGAGAATATGCTACAGCTTCTGCATTTGCAGTAGGTATGCTGGCAAATTCGGTTTTGAGGAACGAAATGCTGCCAACGCATTGTATATTGAATAGAGAAGCGGGCGAAATGAAAAATATCCTGTTGATAAACCACTATATGCATTATTATAGTTGCTGGAGTCTACAGGTAGTTTAGCCATAGAGTTCCAGATGGATAGCTTTTTTATCGTAGCCCAATTCTAGTAGTCTTTTTTTAGCTTCATCCACCATCATCTTCCAGCCGCAAAGCATAAAATGTGCATCAGGGTTACCCGCGCATAGTTTTTCGTACACACCATGCACGTAGCCATTATCATACCCCTCAATGTTTTCGCGCGACAGCACAGGATAGTATTTGAAATTGTGCAATACTGTTTCTAGCTGGCGAAACTCATCTTCATATAGCAAATCTGCCTTTGTGCGTGTGCCGAATATGAGGTGTAGTTGATGGTGTGGTAAGTTATGATGTTTTATATGATTTACCATGCTACGAAATGGGGCAATGCCTGTGCCCGTACATATCATATATATATCATGCTCAATGTTTTCCGGTAGGGTAAAAACTCCCTGTGGCCCACGTACTACTAATTCGCTACCTTCTTTCACTTCGTTAAAGAAATATGTAGTACCCAATCCGCCTTCCAGATACACAATCACCAATTCTATAACATTACCACCATCGGGCGATGAGGCGATGCTGTAGCTGCGCCAGCGTTTATTGCGTTGTTCATGTATAGGTAGGTCAAGTGTTACAAATTGCCCCGGTTTGAAATCAAACACAGGTGTTTCGGGCAATTCAATCCAATAGCGGCGTGTATTTTCTGTAGCCTGCTCAATACGTTGTACAACGCCTTTCTGCCATTGGGGTATCATACATTAAAGTTAGTCAAATAAATTCAACAAGTCTTTAATTGGCTTCTTCAAATTTTCGGAGCAGGCTATCTGTTGAAGGATTTGCCTTCCATACATCGAAGTGATGGCGGACCCACATTTGTATTTCAAGGTCAGTAGCTGCTCTTGCAAAATCGTATTGCATTGGGTTGTATTGAATAAATAATATGGCAGCGTTGTTTTTCAGGCCTGTTAGTTTTTCTACTGTTTCTTTGTTATACCTCAGAGCTATATAGCGTTGTTTATTGTCTTCTTCAAGTTGTTTCACAAAGGCTTTGTTCTTCTTCTTTTTGCCCGATGCGGTGTAAGCCAGTTCTGATATAACACCGTCAAATGCTATGCCGTTATTCATATTCATTTGTGGTTTGTGTTTAGCATCTTTAATTGTTTTTCTGTATAGTAAAGCTCTTGCAGCTGAATCTTCATAATACTTTGCATAAGGAGATTTCACCTCTACTTCTTGCAATTTGTTTTGTACGGGGTTCATAAATATAGTATCCGGAACTTTGTACACACGCTTCACACTGAAGTAAAAGCCATCATGCGAACATAAGAGGGTATCGCCTTTTTTATATGGCAGATAGCAAATACCATTATCGTTGGTACGGCTTGTTAATTTACTTTGTTTATTGGCTACAACAGCATTGGGCAGTGGTAAGCCACTCGGCTTATCAATTACAACTATTTTATTTTGAGCAAAAAGACAAAATGTATATATGTTGAATATCAATAAAAGAATTTTACTTCTCATAGATGCTTTTTGTCTGGTGCAAACTATCTACTTGTGGTATAATCGGGTTTTTCATCCACAACTTGTAATGATGACGTATCCACATTTTTAGTTCCAGTTCCGTAGCATTGCGGGCATAGTCATATTCCATCGGGTAGGCATTCATAAAGTGTCCGAGGCTGTCGCCTGTCAGTCCCGTTAGTGAACTTACCAGGTCGGGCGTATATCGGGTGTCTATAAATCGGTTGCTTTCCCATTTTACAAAATTGCGCTGAAAAGCAAGCCTTGTTCTGCTTTTCTTGGAAATTCTGTCTGCAATAAATGATACCGGGCTCATAATTGAGTTGCTACGCTCCCATGCCAATGCACGTTTGTAAGTAGAACGCCGCCTGATAGAGTCGAGTTGGTAGGGTGTATATTTTGGTCGCAGTACAAATTCTTCCAGTTCAAACCGTTTTACAGGCAACGCTATTTTTATACCATTTTGCATCAATTCTGCACTAATGTATTTACGTTGCTCTGCATAACCCACCATGCTGAAAACAAGTTGTTGTCCTTCGTAGGCCGGTATTGTAAATGCCCCTGTCGAATTAGTATAAACAGTTTGTTGGGTGCTGACGTTGATGACACTAACTGGGTATAATGGCCTACCCGTCTGAGCTTCTGTTACAACCCCCGAAATGCTTTGGGCAGATGATGCGCTACTGATTAATAAAAGATATATGAATAAAAACTGCCTCACGTTTTGTAAAGGTAAACAGCCATAGTCTATAACAAAGTTATAAGCCTCTATTTGACAATACTTTAAGAAAATAACAACCCGATATGCTTTTGTGTTGGGCTATTGAGGCATTATTAATTATTTTCGCCATCTAAATTGAATAATAGATGTCTAGTCCGTCTTTTTACACACGTATACAAAAAGAACTACAAGAGATACAAGATGCAGGCTTGTTTAAGAACGAACGCCTTATTGCTTCTGAACAAGGTGCTGAAATAACCGTTAACGGTAAGCAGGTACTTAACTTTTGTGCCAACAACTACCTAGGCCTGTCTTCTCATCCTAAAGTGATAGAAGCGGCGCATAAAACTATTGATAACCGTGGTTATGGTATGAGCTCTGTACGTTTCATATGCGGCACACAGGATATTCACAAAGAACTGGAAGCAAAGCTATCGAAGTTTTTGGGTATGGAAGATACTATACTGTATGTAGCTTGCTTCGATGCTAATGGCGGTGTGTTCGAACCATTGCTGGGCGACCAGGATGTGATTATATCAGACGAGTTGAATCATGCCTCCATTATAGACGGTGTACGCCTTTGTAAAGCACAGCGCGCAAGATATAAACACAACGACATGACAGACCTCGAAGCACAGTTACAGGCTTTTGCAGGTGCCCGTACACGTATGATAGTTACCGACTCTGTGTTCTCTATGGACGGTACGATAGCACAATTAGATAAAATTTGTGACCTTGCCGATAAATACGATGCTATCATTATGATAGACGAAAGCCACTCATCGGGTTTTATGGGCAAAACAGGCCGCGGCGTGCACGAGCTCTGTGGCGTGATGGACAGGATAGATATTATAACTGGCACATTGGGCAAGGCATTGGGGGGTGCGTCAGGTGGTTTTACAAGCGGCAAAAAAGAAATTGTTGATATACTTCGCCAACGTAGCCGCCCTTATCTGTTCAGTAATACGGTAGCCCCTGCCGTGGTGGGTGCTTCCATTGCCGTTTTGGATATGTTGAGTGAAACAACCGCCTTGCGCGATAAACTGGAAGAAAATACCATGTACTTCCGTGAGAAAATGACAGCTGCTGGTTTCGACATAAAACCTGGCACACACCCTATATGCCCAGTAATGTTATACGACCCTGTACTGGCACAGAAATTTGCAGCGCGTATGCTGGAAGAAGGTATCTATGTAATAGGTTTCTTTTACCCAGTAGTGCCAAAAGGTAAAGACCGCATACGTGTACAAATATCAGCAGCCCACAGCCGCGAGCATTTAGACAAAGCCATTGCAGCATTTACCAAAGTGGGTAAAGAGTTGGGGGTGATAAAATAATTACAATATTCAGGTAATATTCCAAAGGCGTAGATTATTCTACGCCTTTGTTTATATAGTCTATCAACGCATTGATGTCGTTATCTGTAAGATGGGGCATCGGAGGCATGGGGCTTTTATTGTTTTCTTCATATACTTGCTTGGCACGTGCATCGCCCAGCGATATACTTTCTTGCGAGTTGCGGATAAATTTAGCAATGCGGCTTGTATCATTATCCCATCGTTGCATACTACCGGCCAATGCTGGACCTATTGATTTGTCGTTCATCTTATGGCACTGCATACAGTTGGCTACAAATATGGCTTTGCCCTTGCTCATGCCTGGGTGGTTACTTTCCTTTTTTGCTTGTTGATTGTTGTCGCTACCACAAGCTGCAAACGCTAATGTGCTGATAAGAAGTATAGACTGTAGTTTCATAAATCGTAATAAAAAATGCCCCTGCTAGTTGCAGGGGCGAAGTTAGTTATTTACTCAATGAGCTAACACTGTGGAAGAGTCGTTTCCAACGCAAATTGAAGAGAGAGTTTTTGTGGCTCAGCCATACAAACGATGCTTTGCCTACTATGTGGTCCTCAGGTACAAAACCCCAATAGCGGGAGTCTAGCGAGTTGTGCCTGTTATCGCCCATCATCCAGTAATAGTCCATTTTGAAAGTATAGCTGGTAGCTTCTTGTCCGTTGATGAAGATTTTACCGTCACGCTCTTCCAGTTTATTGCCTTCGTATTTGTATATAATACGGCGGTAGAAGGAGAGGTTTTGCTTGTTTAGTGCAACGGTAGCACCTTTTTTCGGTACTATGAATGGGCCATAATTATCTCTGTTCCATTTAAAATTGGTTGGGTCGTGCGGGAACGCATCGTCCAGTGTACTGCCTGCTGGTATAACATAAGGTTGTACGTCAATCACACCGGGCAATTGCTTTACAATGGCTACCTTATCATTAGGTATTTCCAGCAGATAGCCCCCACCTTCCGATTTTTGTACTACCACATCATTATCTGCCAATATTTCTTCATCAAGCAGGTTGCCGTTTGTACGTACGATGTAAGAAATTTTAGAGTGCGGAAATACTTTGGCAGGTTTGTCGTTTACATATACAATGCCATTTACTATTTGTAGTTTATCACCCGGCACACCCATGCATCGTTTGATGTAATTATCTTTTTTATCTATTGGACGGGTGATGATATTATACGAGCCAATAATTACATCGCGGCCTCTGGCCCTGCATGCCTGATAGTAATCTTCATTCGGAGCTTCCTCTATTACCGTATCACCATTAGGGAAATTGAATACTACCACATCATACCTCTCCACTTTCCCAAACCCCGGCCAACGATGGTATTTCCATTGTACTGCATCGGTATAAGATTCTCCACCTACCAATGGCATAGTATTATGCACTAAAGGTACAGCAAGTGGCGTCATAGGGGTACGCGGGCCATAAGCCATTTTGCTTACAAAAAGATAGTCATTTACCAACAAGCTGCCTTCCATAGAGCCTGTAGGGATGGTGTAGGCTTCTATAAAAAAAGTACGGATGATGGTAGCCGCCACTACAGCAAATACAAGGGCATCGAGCCACTCTCGCCACCATACTTTTTTCTTTTTGTTTTCGTCTTTCTTTTTCCAGAATGCTAGTCGCATGAGGTGTTTGTATTAGTGGCAACAAAACTAAGAACTTCCACTACATTTTAAAGAATAATAGATAACGCTTTAAGAAATCTTTACAATAAAAATATTTAACACGTATAACTGTGATTTTTTGATGGTTATTGATACGTAGGCCAACTATTATTAAACGAAATCTGCTTTACTGATTTTCGTTCTTCTCTTGTTCTCCCATTTTGAGTAAATTGCCCGTCTAACGATAATTACAGATACATGGCACGTTCGGTTACTATATTAGGTGCAGGTTTGGTAGGTTCTTTATTGGCCGTTTTATTGCGCAAACGTGGGTATGAGGTAACGGTGTATGAACGCCGTCCGGATATGCGTAAAGCATCCATGAGTGCGGGCAAGTCCATCAACCTTGCCATGAGCGCGCGTGGATGGAAAGCATTGGATATGGCAGGCTTGCGAAAAGATATTGAAGAACTGGCAATACCTATGCCGGGCAGATTTATGCACCAGCCCGATGGCACAGGTGTATTTCAGCCTTATGGTAAAAACAATGAAGCCATCTACTCCGTAAGTCGTGGCGATTTGAATAAAAAACTGATGACACTTGCCGAACAGGTAGGTGCTACAATACATTTCAGCCATCGTTGCAATCGGGTAGATGTACCAACCAATCGTGTGTATCTTGAAGATGCCGACGGTAAAGAAAAAATAGTAGATGCCGATTTGCTCTTTGGTTCAGATGGTGCATTTTCTGCATTACGTAATGGCTATCAGTTTCTGGACAGGGCAAATCTCACGCAACATTACATAGAGCATGGCTATAAAGAGCTATCTATACCACCGGATGAACAAGGCAACCTGCGCATGGAGAAAAACGCCCTGCACATCTGGCCGCGCAAAAACTTTATGCTAATAGCATTACCTAATACAGACGGTACGTTTACCTGCACATTGTTTTTGCCGTTTGAAGGAGATATATCTTTTGAAAAACTGAAGACAGAGGCTGACGTTAAAGCATTCTTCAATGAACACTTCCCCGATGCAGTGCCGATGATGCCTACATTGGTAGAAGATTTCTTTGGCAATCCTACTTCCTCACTGGTTACCATTCGCATATCGCCCTGGCATTATAAAGATAAGAGTGCGTTGATAGGTGATGCCGCACATGCCATTGTTCCCTTTTACGGGCAAGGCATGAATGCAGGTTTTGAAGATTGTACCATACTGGCATCATTGATAGATAAGCACGGTGATGATTGGGGAACTATACTAAATGAGTACGACCAAAAACGCAAACCCAATGGCGATGCAGTATTGGAACTGGCACTGATGAACTTCGTAGAAATGCGGGATAAAGTAGCCGAGCCATCATTCTTAGAGCGCAAGAAAATAGAAAAAGAACTTGGCAAGCGATACCCTGAAAAATTTGTGTCGGTGTACGAGATGGTATCATTCACCCATACACCTTACAACACGGCGTGGAGTTGTATCAAAGCACAGGATAAACTGCTTGGTACCATTATGAGCAGTGGCGATTTTTTTACTAATATCAACGATACCACATTTTGCAGCAAGCTCGATAACTGGGTAAGCGACTATCACAACGAAGTAAAACAACTGGATTTCGGACATGAAGCCTGAGAAGCGTTGGACACTAAAACCTGCTGAACAGGACATCATTAATAATATATACAAGGCACTGAGCATACACCCTGCGTTGTGTCGTGTGCTGGCAATACGCGGTATTCAGGATTTTGATACTGCAAAAACATTTTTCCGTCCAGAGCTGTCGCATTTGCATGATCCCTACCTGATGAAAGGAATGGATAAAGCCGTGCAACGCATCAGCGAAGCTATAGAATGGAATGAGCGTATATTGATATATGGTGATTATGATGTAGATGGCACAACATCTGTTGCAGTTGTCTATTCTTTTCTTCGTAAACAATATAAAGGGCAGCTTGAGTATTATATACCACATCGCTACCGAGAGGGTTATGGTGTTTCCAAAGCAGGCATTGATTACGCACATGCCAATGGTTTTACATTACTCATCACGCTCGACTGTGGTATTAAGTCAGTAGAATTGATAGCGTATGCACAATCGCTTGGTATAGATGTGATAGTATGCGACCACCACACGCCAGACGATATGCTGCCGCCTGCATTGGCTGTACTCAATCCTAAACAAACAGATTGCCCCTATCCGTACAAAGAACTAAGCGGATGCGGTATCGGGTTTAAACTGATATGTGCGTTGGCACAACGTTGGAGCTTGCCCCATGATGAAGTCTTTCAATACCTCGACTTAGTAGCTACCAGCATAGCGGCAGACATTGTACCGATAGATGGTGAGAACCGGGTATTGGCATACTACGGAGTAAAGAAAGTAAATGAAAACCCATCGCTCGGCATCAAGGTGCTGAAAGAAATGGCTGGGGTTACACGCACACTGTCTGTATCAGACCTTGTATTTGTAATAGGCCCGCGAGTGAACGCTGCAGGCCGTATGGATGATGCCCGTAAAGCAGTAGAGCTATTTATTGAGCCTGACCCTGAAAAAATTCACGCATTGGCAGATGCGCTGCAATCTGATAATAGCGACCGGAAAGAAGTAGATAAGAATATTACAGAAGAGGCACTGTCTATGATACAGGGTGATGATACAATGACAGCACGTAAGTCAACCGTACTGTATAAGGAACATTGGCATAAGGGCGTTGTGGGTATCGTAGCATCGCGCTTGATAGATTATTACTACCGCCCCACCATCGTCCTCACCAAAAGCAACGACAAAGTAACAGGCTCTGCACGTTCTGTTAGTGGCTTTAATATCTATGAGGCAATACACGCCTGCAGAGATTTGCTCGAAAACTATGGTGGACACTTCTACGCTGCGGGTATGACGATGCACCCCGATAATGTAAACGAATTTGTCGCCAGGTTTGAAGAAGTAGTAGCCCAATCCATACCACCCGAACTGCTGATACCTGAAATAGAAATTGACGCGGAGATTATACTTTCAGACATCAAGCCCGCATTTTATAATATCATTAAACAGTTTGAACCGTTTGGGCCTACTAACCTGCGCCCAGTGTTCATCACCAAGCGCGTGTACGATTATCAAGGACATAGCCGCATTGTAAAAGAACAACACATCAAGTTCGTAGTGCATCAGCACAAAGGTGTGATAATTGACGGCATTGGGTTTAATATGGCCGACAAGTATGAAATACTGCAACGGGGGGCTTTTGATATAGTCTATACCATAGATGAAAACGAATTTAACGGCACCACCAAGCTGCAAATGAAAGTGATAGATATAAGGTAGGGCTTCAGGTTCTATAGATTATCATCGTACAAAAAGAAAGGAGCTAAAAGCTCCTTTCAAAAAGTCAATATATATTCCCGTAGTTATCCTAATCGGTAAGGTTGTAGATTAACGTATTTTTATTTCAAAATTTACCAATTCTACAAACTCATTAATACGGGCTTCTATCTCGTCATGTGTCAGTTCTTTCAACCTGTTAGGGCCAAATTTTTCAACACAGAAAGAAGCCATAGCAGAACCAACAATGATGCCCGTTTTCATATTCTCGAAAGAAATGTCTTTGGTACGAGCAATATGGCCGATGAAGCCACCGGCAAAAGTATCGCCGGCACCTGTCGGGTCAAATACTTCTTCCAGCGGAAGTGCAGGTGCGAAGAATACCTGCTTGCCGTGAAACAGCAGCGCACCGTGTTCACCTTTTTTGATGATGAGGAATTTGGGTCCCATAGCTTGTATTTTGTTCGCTGCTTTCACTAATGAATATTCACCGCTTAGCTGGCGAGCCTCGCTATCGTTTACCATTAGTACATCCACCATGCTGATAGCCTGCTTCAATTCATCCAGTGCAATCTCCATCCAGAAGTTCATCGTATCCATGATGATGAGCTTCGGACGGTTTTTCAGCTGATTGATAACGCTTATCTGTACGGCAGGTGCCAGATTGCCCAACATCAGAAATTCGCAATCCTGATAGCTGGCAGGTAGTTGCGGGTTGAACTGTCCTAACACGTTCAGCTCAGTCACCAGCGTGTCGCGCGTATTCATGTCCATATGATAACGGCCACTCCAGAAAAAGCTCTTGCCGTCTTTCACCACTTCTACGCCTTCTATATCCACGCCACGCGCACTTAATGCATCCATTTCATCTTGTGGGAAATCACCACCCACAATAGATACCTGTTTGATAGGTTTTGTAAAATTGGACGCTGCCCATGCGGCGTATGTTGCAGAGCCTCCTATTATACGGTCAACTTTACCAAATGGCGTTTCGAGTGCATCAAAGGCCATAGAGCCTACTATCATTAAAGACATATTCAGATTTTTTTGCGCTGCAAAGGTAGTTGTACAATTCGATAATATGATGACGTTGCGATGAATTGTTTTAAAGTAGTCCCTCTTGCAGGGTTTTGCTTAATTTCACCTTATGAAAGCAATGCTTTTCGCGGCGGGGCTGGGGACACGCCTCAAGCCTTTTACGGATAAACATCCCAAAGCACTGGCAGAGGTGAATGGCAAAACCCTGCTGGAGCTCAATATACGCTACCTGCAACGCTTTGGTATAGAAGATGTAATTGTAAATGTTCACCACTTTGCAGACCAGATAGAGCAGGTAATACAAGACAACAGCGGATTTGGCAGTTGGGTAACCATATCAGACGAGCGTGATGAAGTATTGGAAACAGGTGGTGGATTAAAAAAAGCCGCACACTATTTTGAACACGAAGAGCTTTTTGTGGTGATGAACGTGGATATCCTTACCAATCTTGATTTGGGTAAGATGATAGAAGCACATACTGGAAGCGATGCAATGGCTACATTGGCGGTAATGAAACGAGCGTCTTCCCGTCAATTACTGTTTGATGAACACCTGCTGCTTTGCGGGTGGACGAACAACAACACTGGCGAACAAAAGATAGTACGAGAAGTACTGGAAATGCAGCCACTCGCATTCAGCGGCATACAGGTATTATCCAACCGTATGCTCGATATTCCTTTCAAAGGCAAATTCTCTATTATAGACCTGTACCTGCACAATGCCCGAGAAAACCTAATACGCGGCTACGACCATACAGGCAATATATTTATAGACGTAGGCAAGCCAGAAAGCTTAGAACAAGCGGCTTATTTGTTTGAGTAACTTATTATTCGTCATTTCGAGCGTAATGACGAATAATGTTACACACCCATCTCCACTAATCTTTCCTTTACAAAGCTGCCAAGTTCTGCTACATATGCGGGTGAAAAATCAAAACGTATACCTGCTTTGGCATACAATTCTTTTAGTGTTTTAGTATAACCAAGTGCCAGTGCAGCTTTGTAGTTTTCCAATGCCTGCTCTTTGTTTTCGAGATATTGTCGCCACATGGCTATGGCACCCAATTGTGCTATGCCATATTCTATATAGTAAAATGGTACTTCGTACAGATGCAGTTGTTTCTGCCAGAAGTTGGCACGATACTCATCAAAGCCCGTCCAGTCTGTAACACCTGTACTGAACTCACTCAGTATTTTCATCCATTCCGTTTCACGTTGTTCATTGGTATGTCCCGGGTTGGTATATAGCCAGTGTTGGTATTTATCTATCGTAGCTATCCATGGCAGTACACTTATCACACGTTCCAGTTCTTCTATCTGTGCGCGTTGCAGTTCATCTTTGTCATTGAAGAAAATATCCCAATGCTCCATAGAGAAGAGTTCCATGCTCATGCTCGCCAATTCGGCAATTTCCATCGGGTATTCTTTAAACGAAGACAGAGGTAAGTTGTGCGACAAGAAAGAATGTACTGCGTGTCCGCCCTCATGCATCATCGTTATCACATCATTTACTGTACCTGCCGCATTCATAAATATAAACGGCACACCCGTTTCTGCCAGCGGACAGTTATAGCCACCAGGTGCTTTGCCCACACGGCTCTCTAAGTCCATGCGCTTCATATCTGTCATGGTGTTCAGGCAACCGCTGAAATAACCACCCAATCTATCGAATACAGCTATCGCCTTGTCCGATAATTCTTTACCTGTTTCAAAAGGGTGCAGCGGTTCTGTGCCTATCGGTTCTGCATCACCATCCCAAGGGCGCATTACATCCAATCCCAGTTTTTTCTTCCTGCGCTCTACCAGCATTTTGTGCAATGGCAATATATGCTCCCGCACCGCGTCATGAAAAGCAAAGCAATCGGCAGGCGTATAGTCAAACCTCCCCAACTCGCGAAATTTATAATCCCGATAGTTTTCAAATCCTGCATTTGCCGCTACCTGTTGGCGTTTCTCCAACAGTTTATTGAATAGAGTATTCAGTTCTTCTTTGTCCTGCAGGCGGCGTTCTGCAATTTTACGGAAGATGGCTTCGCGCAATTCTCTGTCAGGGTTTTGCAAAAAGCGGGCTGCTTGTTGCAGTGTGTATTCTTTACCCTCGTGCGTTATTGTCATCTTGCCCGATATCACGCCGTATTGTTGTGCAAGCAGATTCATCTCTGCCTGTATAGCAACATTTTCTTCACGATATAAGTCAACCGCATTGCGCACGCTACGCAAGTACGGATAGTATTGTGCTTCGTCTAATTCTTTTACAAACGGCGATGCCAATAGTTTTTTATTCAGCTCAAAGAAGTATGGTTTCATCTTCGGCTCTATCTCCATGCAGAAGTAAGTGAACGCTTCTTCGTAAGCTTTATTGGTTGTATCGCATGTCATATTTATTTGTCGCCAGCAAGCATCTTCACTTATCACTGCTTCAAGTTCGCTTATATTGTGCAACCAATTTTCCAATTCAGTTTTGTTGTTAATGGTGGTGTTTATCAATGTATCAAAGTAGGGCTGTAGTGCTTCCCATGTTGTAACGTTAAAATCTTCCGGTAAAAAATTCCTTTTTAGTTTTTCTATATGCGTATAGCTGCTACTCATTTTCTTGAGATATTTATTGCTGCAAAATACACCGTACTAAGCACATAAAAAGTGAATAGTGGTTTTCTTGATATATGGTAAAAACTACCATTTAAATGATGATATTATAATATGTGAATAATAAATTTATAAATAAATATAAAAATAAATCTAC
>CALESY010000031.1 GCA_937919945.1 uncultured Chitinophagaceae bacterium
AAACTTAAAACAAACAAAAACGAATTAAAATGAAAAAAGTAATCGCAATCATCGCTCTGGGTATCACTGGTTTTGCTGCTAAAGCACAAGCTCCATCTTCTACTGCTACGCAAACAGTTAACCTGAACCTGAGCAACGCAATCGAATTGACATTCACAGGGTCTGGTACTGCAACCGGTGCAGCTGTAAACCTGGCTTTCAATACAGTAAACGACTACGCTAACGGTGTAGCTTCATCTGAACAAACATTACGTGTACGTTCTAACCGTCGTTTCGGTGTAACAGTTCGTACCAACAATGCAAACTTTACTTACACAGGTGCTGTAACACCAGCTCCGGTAATGCCTGTTTCTGGTGTATTGAGCCTGAAAGTAGGTGGTAACACAACCGGCGGAACAGTAGCTAGCCCATTCAGCACAAGTGCTTACAATGGTTTGAGCGCTACGGCAGCTAACCTGATAACAAACGCTGCTAACGGTGGCAACCAAACATTTGGTGTTCTTTACCAAGCTACTCCCGGTTTCGCGTACCCTGCAGGTACTTACACTGTAGATGTAGTTTACACTGCTACTCAATTGTAATCAATTAACTAATAATACATTAAGAGAAAAGCGTCCCCGTAAGGACGCTTTTCTTGTTTTAAATATATGGCTCTTTAAGCCCTTGAATGATGTAACTTTGCAGCGCAAATGGCAAAAATCGGTAAGATAGAGTTAGGCGATTTCCCGCTGTTGCTTGCACCTATGGAAGATGTGAGTGACCCGCCTTTCCGTGCTGTTTGCAAAGAGCATGGTGCAGACCTCATGTATACCGAGTTTATCAGTAGTGAGGGCCTAATACGCGATGCTATCAAAAGTCGCCAGAAGCTGGATATTTTTGATTACGAACGCCCGATAGGCATACAGATATTTGGTGGGGATGAAGAAGCTCTTGCCATGAGTGCAAGAATAGTAGAAACTACCAACCCAGATTTGCTGGACATTAATTTTGGATGCCCAGTAAAGAAAGTGGTATGCAAAGGTGCCGGCGCGGGTGTTTTGAAAGACATCAACCTGATGGTACGCCTTACAGATGCAGTCGTAAAAGCTACCAGCCTGCCTGTGACGGTAAAGACACGCTTAGGTTGGGATGAAAACAGTAAAAATATTGAGGAAGTAGCTGAAAGACTGCAAGATGTTGGTATACAAGCATTGACAATACATGGGCGTACCCGTACACAAATGTATAAAGGCGAGGCTGACTGGACACTAATAGCCAAAGTAAAAAACAACCCGCGGATACATATACCAATCTTTGGTAACGGCGATATTGACAGCCCGCAAAAAGCTGTAGCGTATAAACAACGTTATGGTGTTGATGGTGTAATGATAGGCAGAGCAGCTATAGGTTATCCATGGATATTCAGAGAAATAAAGCATTACATTAATACGGGTGAGGTATTAGCGCCACCAACCATAGACGAACGAGTAGAGGCCTGTCTGAAACACTTGCATGGTGCCATAAAGTGGAAAGGCAATAAACTGGGAATACTGGAAATGCGCCCGCATTATTCCAATTATCTCAGAGGCTTGTCTCATGTAAAAGAATATCGTACACGCCTTGTTATGGCTGATAATGTTAGTGATATAGAGGCGGTGTTTGAAGAGGTGCGCCAGCAATATGCTATAAATGAGTGTTTTTAAGTTGTTGATTATCAGTTGATTTGAAAGGTTGATATGAGCCTTTTGACATAAGGATTTTTTCCCTATATTTACATCTGAGCTATGAGTAATGTAATAGCAAATATCACAGACTACCTGAAAGGTCAACGTCCGTTTTTAGATATGTTTGGCAAGCTGGCAGAAAATGTAACTAATTCTTATGTTACAGAGCTATATACCCAGATTGAGGAAACGGGAATTACCCCATCATTTGAGCAGTTGATGGACAAAGTGAGAGCCTTGCATGATGATCTTACCCGTCGAGCTATTTGGATAAGGGAAGACTATAAAGAAGACCGAGGCAGGCGTTCGCCACGCTTCACCAAAGGTTGCAAAAAGATTATTGATAAATCAACTAACGATTTTCTTACCACTGTAAAGCTGGTACTCAACAGGCGTAACAACAGTTATGCATCTATGGTACGTTAAGGTATTATTTCACCTGTTTCCTGTATAAGTACAAGGCAAGTACTCCAAAAATGAAGTTCGGTATCCAAACAGCCAACAAAGGATCTAAGCTTGCTTTGGTAGAGAAAGTAGTGGTAAACTGCATAGCCATAATGTACAATGCACTTATACAAATACCGATAGCCAAGTGTAGCCCGCTTCCACCCCTTATTTTACGGCTGGCTAAGCAAGCGCCTATGATAGTGAGTATGAAGCCCGCAAAAGGTTGTGCAGTGCGGCGGTGTTTTTCAATATAGAAGAAATTGAGTGTTTCTCTGCCACGTAGTTTTTCACGGGCTATGTATCTGTCGAGCTCAGGGGTGGTTAGTGCATCTTTAACAGCTTCATCTTCTTCCAGGTCGCGAGGTTTGAAGGGAAATTTCATGACGGTATCTGCCAGCAATCTCATTTCTTCTTTCAGGCCATCAAATCTTCGTATTCTTACTTCATATAACTTGTACTCTTTTTTTATACTGTCGTAGTTTATATGACCAGCGTAAATCTTGTAAGAGAGACTGGTGCTATCCATGTATTCTGCAGTGAAATGGTAGCCAATATTAGCATTGTAATCATACGTCATTACATAAACATATAAGTCTTTAGATAGCCGTAGATGTACATTCCTGTCTGATGCGTGAGAAGCTGTTGTAATGTATGTACGTTCAAAAGCAAGCCTTTGTTTGTTGGCTTGTGGTACTATAAAGTGGTTGGAGACAAGCGATAACAAACACAATGCACCACCACCAACTACGTATGGGCGTAAAAAACGCTGGTATGACACGCCGGATGCCAGTATTGCGATGATTTCCGACTTATAAGCCAGTTTTGAGGTAAAGAAAATAGTGGCAATGAAAATAAACAGTGGAAATAACAGAGCAGAAATATGCGGTATGAAATTTTTAAAATAGTTAAGTATCGCCATTGCCGGTGCTTTGTGCGCTACAAAATCTTCCACTTTTTCTGAGTAATCTATCACACAGGCTATGATAGCCAGTATCATGATGGCGAAAAAGAATGTAGCCCAAAACTTTTTGACGATATACCAATCTAATTTCTTCATACTGCTTGTTTACAGCCTTTGCTTTAAAACAGGTATCATTTCGTTTTTCCAACTATTGTAATCACCCTGCAAAATATGTGTGCGTGCCTGCTTTACCAAATGCAGGTAAAATGCCAGGTTGTGTATGCTGGCTATTTGCAAGCCAAGTATCTCGTTGGCAACAAATAAGTGCCGCAGGTAGGCTTTAGTATAGTAGTTGCTTGTTTCGCAGTCAATACCATCATCTATAGGGCTGAAATCGGTAGCCCAACGCTTATTTTTTATATTGATGACTCCTTTACTGGTAAAGAGCATACCATTTCGCCCGTTGCGTGTAGGCATCACACAGTCAAACATATCTATGCCCAGTGCTATATTCTCTAATATATTCCATGGTGTACCAACACCCATCAAGTAGCGTGGCTTAGCCTCGGGCAGATTGTCGCAACACAAGGCGCACATTTCATACATCATTTCTTCAGGTTCGCCAACGCTCAGTCCGCCAATAGCATTTCCATTGCAATCCATCTCTGCTATAAATTGGCTGGATGCCTCTCTCAAGTCTTTATATGTACTGCCTTGCACTATGGGGAACAAGGTCTGTTCATACCCGTATTTAGGTTCTGTTTCATGCATACGTTGCACACAGCGAGCCAGCCAACGGTGTGTCAGCTCCATAGATTTGCGGGCATATTCATAATCGCTCGGGTAGGGGGGGCATTCATCAAAAGCCATAATAATATCAGCACCTATACTGCGCTGTATATCTATAACGTTCTCTGGCGTAAATAAGTGTTTAGACCCGTCTATATGCGATTGAAAAATTGCTCCTTCTTCTTTCAAATTGCGATTATTGGCAAGAGAGAATACCTGATATCCGCCACTATCTGTAAGTATCGGCTTATCCCATCTATTGAATTTATGTAGTCCACCAGCTTGTTCCAGTACTTCTATGCCCGGCCGAAGGTACAGATGGTAGGTATTGCCAAGGATAATCTGTGCCTTTACTTCGGCATGCAGTTGTTGTTGGGTGACAGCCTTTACGCTGCCAACTGTGCCTACGGGCATGAAAATGGGCGTTTCTATTTGTCCATGCGCGGTAGTAATGATGCCTGCACGTGCTTTACTATTATTATCTCTTGCAGATAATTCAAATTCCATTCTGTTTTTCTTTCTTTGTACCCGTGTTCAATGATGTATTAGTCCCTGTTTTATTACTAAGTATCACCATTCAATTGGGGTATGCATTATATTTTTTCGGACATATTTTTTCGCTAGCAAATTCAAAAGTCAGCATTCAAAATTCAGAACTCCCGATTTCAAATCCCGTAACCGTCATCATTTGTGCTAAAAATGAAGCCGAAAATCTGCGTACTAATCTGCCGGTAATATTGGCGCAAAGATACAGTAATGCATCGGGTAATGCTATGTATAAAGTATTGGTAGTAAATGATGCCTCTGCCGATGATACAGCCTTGGTTT
The DNA here is from genome assembly GCA_937919945.1 of uncultured Chitinophagaceae bacterium. GTDB lineage: Bacteria > Bacteroidota > Bacteroidia > Chitinophagales > Chitinophagaceae > Polluticoccus. Next base: position 4,669 of record CALESY010000031.1, read on the forward strand.
TAGAAGGGCTTAAAGCCCTATATCCACATCTGGAAACCATACATATTGCAAACGATGAATACCGAACGTTACCGGGTAAAAAATATGCCCTTAGCAAGGCTCTTGCCCAAGCAGATACCGAATACTTGCTATTGACAGATGCCGATTGCCTGCCTGCAAGTGATAACTGGCTGGCAGCAATGGTAGCCCCACTGCATGATGGCAAACAAATAGTAGCAGGCTATGGCGCATATCAATACAATAGCGGTATGCTCAACGCGTTTATTCGTTGGGAAACTTTGCATACGTTTATTCAATATGCAGGGTATGCACTATCCGGTAAACCATATATGGCTGTTGGCAGAAATCTTGCCTGTACTAAAACTGCTATGTTGAAAGCGCAAGAGTCAGCTGCGTGGTCAAAGTTGCCATCGGGCGATGATGATTTGTTGGTACAAGCAGTAGCAGATGCAAACAACATGTCTATCGTTGCACGTCCCTATGCTGTAACTATCAGCCCTGCCAAACAAACATGGGCAACATGGCTGCAGCAAAAGCAACGCCATGTATCTACCGGTAAATATTATAACACAGGCACCAAGCTACTGCTTGCACTGTACTCAATTACTCACAGTTTTGCATGGATAAGCTGTATTATACTATTATTTACACCTCTTTGGCAAATGGCTTTTGGGGTAATGCTTGTGAGGATGGGAGTAAACATACTGATACAACAACAAGCCTGCAGACTGACGGGTGAAAGAAATAGTATATTGCTATTTCTGCTGGCAGATGTTGGCTGGATGATTTATAACTTTGCACTTACACCCTATATACTTTTCAAAAACAAAACCAGGTGGACATAATACTTAAATACTTCGACGATTTTACAGACATACAACTGCAACAAATAGGACAGTTGGAAGAATTGTATAAAGACTGGAACGAGAAGATAAACGTAATATCGCGCAAGGACATAGATTCTCTTTACATCAGGCATGTGCTGCACTCTATGGCCATTGCTGCTGTCTGTACGTTCGAAGACGGGGCGCAGGTGGTAGATATAGGTACTGGTGGTGGTTTCCCCGGTATACCATTAGCCATAATGTTTCCGCAGGTAGAGTTTTTATTAAGCGATAGCATTGGAAAGAAAATAAAAGTGGTGCAGGGAGTGGCAGATGCTATAGGGCTGAAGAATGTAACGGCTGTACATAGCAGGGTAGAGGAGATAAAAGGACGCACCTTCGATTATGCCGTATCGCGCGCAGTAGCCCCACTGGGCGATTTGTGGAAATGGATAAACCCTGTATTACGCAAAGGGCAGAAAAGCGAAGAATTACCCAACGGACTGATATGCCTGAAAGGTGGCGATCTGAAAGAAGAAATAAAAACATCGGGCCTTAAACCCACAGCATGGAGTGTGCACGATATTTTCCCGGAACCGTTGTTTGAAGACAAGTATGTACTCTATGTGAAAAAATAGAGTTATTCAATAACCATTTTCAGCACTTTATTGCCTTGTGATGGCGACTTAACTGTTATCATATACAAGCCCCCTGCCATGCCTTGCATGTTGCATGGTATTATATTCCTGCCTGTATTAGATTTTATTTGTTGAGATGATATTGATTTACCGGTAATATCCGCAATGTATATTTCTATTAGCTCATTGTGGATGCTGCAATCATATTGAATTACGAAACTACCTTTACTCGGGTTAGGGTATACTTGAATATCTGATGATAGAGCAGTAATATTTTTAGTATGCAGGTATTGTATGGCTTTCGCTACAGCAGCAAATGCATTTACTTTTCCGTGTCCCCAGTTATTGTTGCCATTGGCGGTTGCTGGCCCTGTATAATTATCGTGCAAAGCTGTTGTTTTTAATATTTCCATAACCTGTGATGGAGATAAACCCGGATTTGCCTGCAGCATCAGAGAAACGATGCCCGCTACTACCGGAGAGGCCATAGATGTGCCTGTAAGCATTGCATAATAATATGTTTTACCATCACCAGGATTAAGGTACGACGCTACCACATGGTCTCCACTGCTGCCAGATGGTTTATAAGCATCGTCAAAAGTACTGACACTTGAACCAATCATCAGTCCGGGTGCAGCTATATCCGGTTTAGTTCTGAAATCAGCAGACGGGCCTCTGCTGGAGTATGGGGCAAGCCTGCCATTTGAGGCAACATAAGACGAATAACTGATAGGGTTGCTTGCTATGTTCGTAAAATTGATTTTAGATGCAAAAGATCCTACAGCTATTGCGCTGCGTGTGCTGGCCATATCACCAACGCTCATAACTGCATTGCCATCTAATGTATTAGGTAACCCTGAACTGAAAGAACCATAATAACCACGCGTTTTTTCTACATAACCCGTCCACATATCTATTGTGCCGTCTGTGCCTTTGGCAGACAGCATAATTCTGTTGTTTGATTTGTTATAAAAGCGTAAAAACATACGTGGTTTGCTATTGAAAGAGGATGCTTCCGTAACAATATCTACAAAACAAGTGTCGTTGTCAGAGCCTACAAGCGCAAAAGAGTTGGTTGCATTGTTAAGGCACACAAACCCCGTACTTGCAGTTTCTATACCACCGTTATACAAACTTACCTTTGTACAAAAGCCTTTAGATGTATCGCCCCAAATATCAACCCAAGTATTTTTGAGGCTTGTATTCAACACAAGCTCGGTACGTATTATGGTATCTGCTGTAGTAAATGTTTTAGCCAGATGTATGGAATTAGTACCATTGTTGCCCGCAGAACAAACAAAGATTTTGCCTTTGCCAGTAAGTGCATCACAAGCCTGACTAAACAGAGAATTGCCATCGTGCGGGCCTACAGTACAACCCCAGCTAAGATTGACAACTGCCGGTTTGCTTACAGATGCTGCATAGCTGTATATATAATTCATGCCATCAATTATGTCCGACATACCTGTATTCATCCATTGTGTTGAATCTGGTGTAATGCCCACAAATACCATGTCGCTTTCATAAGCAATGCCTCTATAAAGGTTGTTATTGCTACTGCCATATCCGCTACCGGCTGCAATGCCTGCAACGTGTGCTCCGTGAGAAAATTGCGCTAAGTCTGTACCCGTAGTTTGCATAGCAGTAGTGCTGGTTATTTCATTACCGTAATTAAAGCCTGTTGGTGGAGTACCGGTAGATTTCTGCTCCCATATTTTTTTGATTCGCCAGTTGTTGCCGCTGGTGTCTTTCATGTTTGGATGGTTGTAATCAAAACCAGCGTCAATTATACCCACTACTACGTTTTTGCCGGTAAACGAGTTAGTAAGCGGTGCATAACCACCATGCACAGAGTCTGTACGTGTTACCGTTCTTGCAGCGTCCATGTCATTGGCTATTGGCAAGTCAAGTTCTATATATGCAATACCTTTTATTTTTGTAAATGTTTCTATCTGCCCAACAGGTATTGACACAGTCCATATTTGTCCGGCTTTAGTACCTATTTGAACACCTGTATTTTCTATAGCCTCCATATCAATACCCGGGGTTACTTTTATCATACCGGCTACACAAGTATTACCCTTACTGTCTTTTCTGTAAACATAAGATGCAGGAATAGCTGATGTTTTCTGTATGTCTTCTAAAAACAATCGGGTAGATGGAGATAGTTTTGGTTGTAATACATCAGTTTGAGCATACAAACCTTGTATTGCAGTAAGGGATAATACAAATATGAGGTATGAAAATTTTGTCATCTTAATGGTATTAATGTTGACAATAAAGGTAAGTATTATAATATATAACAATAAGCCCCTTAGATAAGGGGCTTCATTACATATAGAGGATAAGAGAGAACGAAGGAAAACCGGGCAGTGGAAAACATCTATCGCAAGAAAACCGCCACCCGGTTTGCAAGTCTTTACAAATTCACTGCCAGCACCACGCAGGTGATGATAGAAACAAACAACATGATTTTTTGTGAAATCGCTGATTTGCGGATGTGAGTAGCTTGTTGCATGACTTGTGTTTTTTATTGTGTTTTGTTTTGAAAGGCTGCTTTCGCAGTTGTGTTTTTTTGTTTTTTGCTTTGTTGATACAAATATGGGGGCACGGGGCAGCCCTTCCCAAATATTCATAGACGTTTAACGACGGCTTTAAAATCAGTTAACCAAAAAAACGACAAACGGTTAACCACTCATTTATAAACGCTTTGTTAACCAATAGCAGAATGCAATACAGTAAAGGGTTTCATGGTTTTTGTGGTGAATTGATATATGTATATATACTTCAGGTATATAAATATTTTTCGCATCACGGGCAGGATTATTATTTTTGCAGCCTGAAAAACAGATAAATAATATATAGCTAATATATGGGTAGGATATTTGAAGTAAGAAAGTCTGCCATGTTTGCCCGCTACGACCGTATGGCAAAGCAATTTACCCGCGTGGGTAAGGAAATAGCGATTGCTGTAAAGAAAGGTGGCCCAGACCCAGACACAAACCCCATGCTGCGCCGTGTGATGCAGAATGCCAAGTCTTTCAATATGCCGAAAGACCGTATTGAGTCGGCTATAAAAAACGCATTGGGTAAAGATACCAGCAACTATGATGAGGTACTGTACGAAGGTTATGCCCCGCATGGCGTGGCCATATTGGTAGTAACTGCTACAGACAATACCACACGTACAGTAGCGAATGTGCGCTCACATTTCAACAAGGGTGGCGGTGCATTAGGTAATAGTGGCTCAGTAGCATTTCTTTTCAAACATCTGGGTGTTTTTAAGTTGAACCCCGACGGTTTGAGTGCCGAAGAACTGGAACTGGAACTGATAGATTACGGACTGGAAGAACTGGGTGAAGACAGCGAAGGCAAACTGATAGTACGTTGTGCTTTTGAAGATTTTGGTAATATGCAAAAAGCACTGGAAGAAAAAGGTATCACACCTATATCATCAGAACTTGAGTGGATACCTATGAATACAGTGCCTGTTACTGATGAGCAAGCGCAAGATGTATTTAAGCTGATAGCAAGGGTAGAAGAGGATGACGACGTACAGCAAGTGTTTCACAATATGGGATAGTCATTACACTGTAATATCATATTAAAAGGCAGCCAATGTGGTTGCCTTTATTATTTACAGGTTATAATTTTATTCTAAAACCAACCCTTATGAAATACAGATATTATCTACTATTGCTTTTTATTGTACAGCTAATAGCGTGCAAAAAAGCCGAAGTAATCCCGAATGGCAATCAGTACATTTTTAAAGAGCCTGATTTTGCACTGATACCTACCAAGGATGCAAAGTGGTATGTGCGCATAATAACAGATGGAAGTTGTTTCCCTGATTTTGACCCATTGGATGTATATATTGATACTTCTAAAGACTTGATGTATAATTTATACTACGAGTTATCAGCTACAGGCAAAACTTTCAAACAAGACGGATATACTTATCATATATACGAGGGGGTAGTTACAATTAATGATCCTTATTCTTCGGTACGAATATCAAAGCAACCAACTGGAATATGGCTTAGAGAAGATACAATAGGCAAGAAGGTATATTTATATGGTTCGAAAACACCCATGATTGACTTTTCTGATGTAGCGAATCAAGGTGTAATACGTCCATTCCCAACATGGCCACAAATGGATATTATGTCACCTGATGCATATTTACTTAGTGGGATAAAGATGAAAAGCTGGAATATGAGAAACTCAATGGATAATAAGTTGGAGTATTTTTATAAAGCTATAGGTATAGGTAATGCTACAGGTATAGTTCCTAATGATTATGGTATCGGTGTTGGACAACCTGTTTCGCTCGCTTTTGTATACAAAGGCGATAGCATACATTTCGATTATCCTTTGCATTAATTTTGGCAAATGCCAACCACCAAACAATGTTCTAAATGCAAGGCTTCTTTTGAATGCAAGAATGATGCTACAGAATGTTGGTGTACAAAGTTCACCCTAAGTGCAGATGCATTACAGCACCTGAAGGATAATTATGAAAATTGCCTGTGTCCTAAGTGTCTTGGTCAATTTGCAAATGATCCTGCCCCTCAGCATGTTCATGTTGAGTAATAGTATTATTTACATCAGATATAACGTCATTGTTGTTTGGGTATATATACCTGTAGGGTACGATAAAGATTCTTTTGACAACAGGCGATAAGTGAACAGCAGAAACCCAAATGGCAACAAATACGATGCTTTTGACAGTGGCTTTACCCCCTTCATCTGCTAAATCATAACTGATTCTATCAAACTCTGTTTTGAAAACAAGCCCTGTAATAAATGTCAATAGATTAATACCTAATTCGGCTAGGGCTAAGAGGATGAACATTTTTGGGAATATATCTCTACGTTTTACAAACCAAAACATTAACCAACAAGAGTATATGAAACATATGTTTACGAAAATCATTTCTATCATCAATATCAATTGCAGCCTTGTCTCTCCCAACTCGCTCATTGTGAGCCACGATGCTGAAGATAGGTAACCACCCCATATTACTGAGTACAAGTACAAACATATCCGCACTGCTATGACGATTCCAAGGAATATCAGCCACCAACTATATGTTTCCGGTATGTCTGTATGAGATGTAAGTTCTGTATTAGTTTTATTGATTCTTCTGAGTATGAAAAAAGTGCCAATTAAAGTGATAAGACTGAGAAATACAGCTATCCAATTTGTTTTTGCAGTTATCCCTTTGCTATTAATATTATCAAGATTTTTTTGAAGCTTAGTGTTATTTGTCAATACATAGTCTAGTGCTTCTTTTATACGTTCGTAGTCTTTCTTGTACTGTCCTAATTCATTTACCGGTATATGGTCTTTAAATGTTTTGAAACTATATTCCAGTATTACAGTACTGCCAACAACGGTAGGTTTGAAATTGAAGCTGTAAGATGAACGCACGATGTTGAAACCCTTATCTTCGAAACTCCATTCAGTAGCCATCTTGTATGTTGCAGTATAGGTAATATCGATAGGATATTTTTGTGTTAATGGCTTGTCAGTTACTTTGTCATCAGGGGCAGTCATTCTTTCATAAATTGGCTTTGCACTGGCTCTTACAAAGTCATATTCGTCTGTCTTTTCCCATATAGAGTCTATGAGGTATGTTTCGTTAACAGTTAAAATATTAAGTTCTGTATCATCATGATAAGCTATAGTATCTGCTTTTTTTGCGTATTGAAATATATTCCTGTAATAGTTTTCGTAGTCTTCAGCTATGCTTTTCAGGCTACTATTGCTGAGCGTATAGCGCATATCGTCCGCATCGGCATACTTATATGTAGTAGCTACCTCCAGTTTACCCATGCTATTGTTATTTTCAGGTACATCAAATATTTCGGATATGCTGATGCTGCCTCTGTTTTGTAAAGCTATTTTTTCAGGAAATGTAGTTGTTGGCGAAATAACCAAAGCCTTTTCGTATGCAGGCAATTGTTGTTCAAAAAATTGTCCTCGTTGTAGCGGGATGGTAGGGTCAACAAATATTGTTTTGCCTTCAATGATTGTTTTTACAATCACATGATCGAAAGCATTTGCCCCCGGCAAGTGTTCATCTATATATGCTTTCAGGTCTGTACTTACTAAGGCTGAATATGCTTGCAGGTTTGCATATCGCAGTATTGTTACCAGTAATATAGATTTGTCTTTACAATCACCATACCTTTTGTTATAGGTTTCTGATGGTTCATGTGGTTTATGAGAGTTCTCGCCGATTTCAATACCCATGTAGCGTATGTCATCCTGCACAAATTGTGTCGCCAGTTTAGCAAATACAAACATATTACCATCAGCATCCGCTTGCCATTTATTTATTTTTTCAATTAGCCCGGCAGGTAATTTGTAGTTGTAATTGTTTACTAGCCCCAAAGCCCAATCATTTACTCCTTTCCAACTGGTATATTCCGTTATCTCTACATAAGGATATGCTCTGAACCAACTTGGCGGATTGCCACCAAATTCATAGGGTTTCAGTTCCATGACAGGCCAGTCATAAACAGTATTTCCTTGAAGTATACTTTTATTGGGATTAGCAGCTTTATTATATGCTTTTATTTGCAGCGTTCTATCGGATGGGGCTATTACACTGGTATAATAATTCATAATAGGGTTGTAGCTGGCAAAGGTGAACGCGTCTTCATATACATTGCCATAAATAGGGTTTTCGCCAATTATGCTGTAGGCGTATTCCAATACATCGCCTTTTCTTAAGTCATCCAGTATTATCAGTGCATTGTATCTTCCGTTCAGTTGATGGTTGTATAGTGAAGACTCGTTATTGATTATTTTAATGTTCGATAACTGGAGTTTATTAATTTTTTCGCCATCACGCAGTATGCTCATTTCGTGGAAAACGATTTGCTGGTATGCTGCAGAGAAATTGAAAGACAATTCAGAGTTTGATTGTACCCCCGATTCATTAATTATTTTTTTGCTGATTTTAAAATAGCGTGCTTTTGCCTGTACATTCACTTGTTCATCATACAATACAACATATTCTCCGTTTTCTATTTCCTGCGCTTTTGGCTGTTTAGATAAATCCGGATTACGCTTTATGAGCCATGCAGGTGGTGCGGCAATTTTCGCCTGTGGTGCGGCTTGTACTTCGGTAAAGAATAGAAAACACCAAAGGCAGCCTATAATAATATTCAGGTAAGGTTTCAACATAGGGTGAAAATAAATTAAAATCGTCAATCTTATCAGGTCATATCATTGTTGCTTTTTAAATCCATAAATCCCGCTTCAAAATGTATCTTTACACCCAATGAAACCTGCACGTTCTCTACCATTGCTCATTGGGCGTAAGCCCGTTTTGGAGGCTATACAACAAGGCAAGGCTATTGAGAAGATATTCCTGTTGCGCACTGCCACGGGCGATGAAATAAATACCATCAAAAAGCTGGCTAAGGAAGCCAATATACCTATCAGCCAGGTGCCTGTAGAAAAGTTGAATAACCTGACTAAAGCACAGCATCAGGGTGTAGTAGCATGGGGTAGCCTCTTGCACTATGTAGAATTGCAGGATGCTATATCAATGGTAGTTGATAAAGGAGATGTGCCACTATTTGTATTATTAGATGGCGTTACTGATGTACGCAACGTAGGAGCTATAGCCCGTACTGCACTTTGCTGTGGAGCACAAGGGTTGATACTTCCTACCTCGTCTTCCGCATCGCTTACCGAAGAGGCTATTAAAACATCGGCGGGCGCTTTGCACAAAATCATGCTTTGTCGTACACCATCTGTACCGCAGGCAGTAGATGTGTTGCGCCTAAACGGTATTCAGCTATTGGGTACAGAAATGAGGGGCAGCATACCCGTTTACGAGGCCGACCTTACCATCCCATCTTGCATTGTAATGGGTGCTGAAGATACCGGCATTAGTAAAGATGTGCTGAAACGCGCTGATAAACTGATACGCATACCCATGTCAGCACAGTTCGATTCCCTCAATGTATCTGTCGCGGCAGGTATGATACTCTACGAGGCTGTACGCCAACGCATTGCAGAGTAAAGCACATAGGGTGTATAAATACTTTTTGCTTTTGAATTTTTACTTTTTACTTTTGTCCCAACATTGGTTTCCGCTCAACAACGGAATTAAAAGGGAATCAGGTGAAAATCCTGAACATTACCCGATGCTGTAAGCTTCTTTAGAAAGCCTTTTGCACAAGCCAACGCCACTGTCCTGCTAAAAACAGGATGGGAAGGCCGCAAAAAGGTGAAGCGAGTCAGAAGACCTGCCTTTGGAATTATATTATTTATCGCTGCTTTCGGGAATAAAAGCACAGGTAAGGTTAAAGGCAGGCTCCATACGCCCCGCTTTTCGTTTTTATCTGAATTTTTCTCATTAGCTGCATTTAAAAAATTGTTTAAATCAATTTCTTATGCGCAGATTTACGTTAATCTCAGCATTGCTGGCATCATCGCTGGCAACACAGGCACAGACAGTGGCCGATTTTGAAAGCCTTCCTCTACCAAAGGCAGACACTTTTTACCAAAACTATTCCAGTTCGGGCAATGACGTGGGTTTCGACCACGGCTTGGCCCATTTCCCTTGTGTGTATAATACTGCATGGGGTGGCTTTTGGAGCAGTGGCTTCGCTTATTCCAATATGACAGATAGTGCTACCAGCGGGTACACTAATCAGTATTCAGCTAAAACAGCTAAAGGGTACAACGGTTCCGACAAATACATAGTTGCAAACGGCACATCCAACTACATCCAACTCATCAACGCAGGCAAAGGTGGCTTCGCAAGCGGCTTTTATGTAACTAACAGCACTTATGCATACAACAGTATGCGCGATGGTGATGCATTCGCTAAAAAATTTGGTGGTACTACAGGCAATGATGCAGACTGGTTCAAACTGGTAATACGTGGTTATCATAATGGTACACTCAAGCAGGATAGCATAGAAGTGTATCTGGCAGATTTCCGCTCTACAGATAATACCAAAGACTACATATTAAAAACATGGAAGTGGGTGAACCTTATGCCGCTTGGCAAGGTGGATAGTCTTCGCTTCTCACTTAGTTCCAGCGATGTGGGTTCTTTTGGGATGAATACGCCTGCATTCTTTTGTATGGATAACTTCACAACACAAGAAAACCTATTTCCGTTTGCGCCACAAGCTACTATATCAGGCAGTACGGCTGTCATCAAAACAGATGCAAGCATAAAAGGCTGGGCTACACAATGTATTATAGAGCAAGGTTGGTTGGATATTGCAGATAAGTCGCAAGGAAAAGTAAACTTTGGTGAAGGGGCAAATGCAACAGGTATTGCAGATAATTCTCTTGTATGCCTTGGCGATAGTGGAACAGCTGTATTAACCTTCAATAATGTCATTTATAATGGTGCTGGTGCAGACTTCGTAGTATTTGAAAATGGCTTTGCTAATAGCGCAAATCCCGAAGAGGCATTTTTGGAATATGCATTTGTAGAAGTAAGCTCTGACGGTATAAACTACACTCGTTTCCCTGCTGTTAGTTTATCAGATACAGTACAGATGCCAATGTCTGGCAGGTATACAAATACACGTGCCATTCACAATCTGGCTGGTAAGTACGTTGGAAACTATGGTACACCATTCGACCTTGATGAACTGGCAGGCACACCTGGTTTAGATATTAATAACATTACACACATACGTTTGGTGGATGTTGTGGGTTCAATAGGTACACATGGCCAGGTTGACAAGAATGGACGTAAGATAAATGACCCATACCCAACACCTATCAGCACTGGTGGTTTCGATTTAGATGCAGTAGGCGCTATGTACCTTAAATGGCCATCATCAGTACCAACAGTTGCCAGCGACATGAATCTGCAAGTGTTTCCCAACCCGGTAAGTAATTATGTACAGGTATCATTCAAACAACAACCAAAAGGAGAATTGTTTGCAACCATTACAGATATGAAAGGCAGCATTGTGAAACACAGCGCGCTAGTAAATAATCAGGTATCTGTCGCATCACTTACAACTGGTGTATATTACCTAGTAGTTACCGATACCAATGGCAATAAATGGGTAGAGCGTATATCCAAAATATAATCGCATTCGTACTTACAGTATCGTTACTGCCGGCTTGTGTAAAAGACAAGCCGACAGTGCCTGATACGCCTGTGCAGCTTGTAGCCGGAAGCACTAAGCTGTATATTGCCTGTGAGGGTAGCCTTAGTAATGGTAACAGTAGCCTGTATCTGTACAATTATATACACAATACAGAGCACGGCAATATATATGAAGCTGCTAATGCAGGTGCCAAGCTGGGTGATGTATTGCAAAGTGTTACCCGCATAGGCAACAGACTTTTTCTTTGCGTCAACAATTCAGATAAAATTATAGTATTAGATACTGCAAACCACAAGCAGGTTGGTACTATCAGCATACCAAAGCCACGGTATATACTTCTTGTTAATAATACTAAAGCATACGTATCAACTTTATTCAGCAACAAAGTATATATCATTAACCCGCAGGCTATGCAGGTTACGGGAAGCATAGAAATGCCATATCAAAACCCGGAAGCAATGTTGTTGAGAAACGGGAAAGCTTATATCTGCACTTGGGATACCGCTTGCGGTAATATCTACACTGTAGATGTCAATACAGACAAACTCGAAAAAACCATCCCAATCAATAACCGGGCACCGCATGGCATGGTGGTTGATAAGAATAACAACCTATGGGTATTATCGGGCAATGTGAATAAGGGCAAGCGTAGTGCATTTACAGTTATACAGCCCAATGATGATGTATTAAAAACGCTTTACTTTTCAGAGAAAGTTGACGCTATCAAACCTGTTTGCAATAATGTAGCCGATATGGTTTATTTCATTGAGGTAGATTATAGTGGTGGTACTATTAATAATGGTATTTATAAGTTAAGTATTACAGATAATGCACTGCCATCTGCTGCTTTTATTCCTGCAAAACAATACCAGTATTTTTGGGCGTTGGCCATAGAGCCTAAGACAGATAAAATATATGTGGGCGACCCGAAAGGTTTTATACAAAAAGGTAATGTTAGTGTGTACGGCACAGATGGGAAACAACAGCATAGTTTTAGTGTTGGTGTAGGCCCGGGTAATTTCTATTTCGATTAATCAACTTTATGAATAAGTCCCCTTTCACGGTGTGCAGAATAGTGGTGCCGCTACTTGCGGCACTGCTTTCTTTTTCAGGAGCATTGGGGCAAAGTACTAATGATACCCTGAGAGAAGTGCGTGTAAAAGGGCACAAGAAAAAAAATCAATCAGCGGATGAGCGTATCAATACCTATGCGCCTGGGCAAAAAATCACTTCGATAGATAGTGTCACTTTACAGCAATACCAATTTCAGTCGGTTGCCAATTTGTTGAGCCAGCAAACACCGGTGTTTATCAAAAGCTATGGCATAAATGCTTTGGCTACACTTAGTTTTCGTGGTGCATCTGCCGCACAGTCTCAGGTATATTGGAATGGCGTACCCTTACAGAATGCTGCTTTGGGTATGTCAGATGTTTCACTGCTACCCGTATCGCTTTTGCAGCGTGTGCAGGTGGTATATGGTAGCTCTGCAGCTATGTGGGGTAGTGGTAATGTGGGCGGGGCATTGGTGGTAGAAAACGAACAACCGTATTTCGATACAAACGCAAAGTTCAATCACGCAGTATCTGCTGTTGCGGGTAGCTTTAGTCAATACCAGTTGGGGGCGCGCACGTCATTCACATCTCGCAAATGGTTTGCTGCAGTTAATATTTTCGGTCAGTCTGCACAGAATAATTTTTCTTACAATGATGCCGGTGCTGATAAGCGCATGGCAAACGCACAGTTGAGTAGTGGCTCAGGTTTGTTGCAGATAGGGTATAAACCCAACGAACAAAATACGGTCGCAGTTACAGCATGGTATCAACAGTATTACAGAGAAATACCTCGTGCACTTTTTGAGGCTCAATCGTTGAAAAACCAACGCGATGAATCGTTAAGGTTACTCGCAACATGGCAGCGCACGGGTCGCGTAGTAGCATCCGCAAAGCTATCATTCATTCGCGATGCCATGCACTATCGTGATACATTGGCATTGCTAAATACTCGCAACAATGTTAATCAGGTATATGCAGATGCGGTATTCAACTACAACGCAGGCAATAGCCACAAGTTGATGTTAATGTTGCCTGTCAGTGTAGCATGGGTAGATAGTGGTGTGGTAAGAAACACTTATGCACAAAGCAGGTATGCGGTCGCATTCAACTACCTGTTTACGGGTATCAGAAATCTTCAAACGTCTGTCAGCTTACGTGGAGAGGTGGTAGATGACAACAGCTATGTACTACCGGGCATCAACGCAGCTTATGCATTAACAGATTGGCTTGCTTTAAAAGCCAACCTGCAGCGCACTTATCGTGTGCCTACGCTCAACGAATTGTACTACAACCCAGGTGGTAATCGTAATCTGCAACCCGAAAAAGGTTGGAGCTTGGATGGTGGCTATGCAGTCAATACTGCTGCAAAAAAGAAGATTGTACTTCATCACGAATTGTCAGTATTCAACCGTGTGATAGATAACTGGATACTTTGGTTTGGCGGAGCAATATGGACCCCGCATAATATAGCTACCGTATACAGCAGGGGTGTAGAAACAGATAATAAACTAATCATTACAACAGGTAGGGTGAAATGGCATATTAGCATTAATACTGCGTATACATTATCAACTACAATTGCCAGTAATATTGCGGGCGATGGTAGCATTGGCAAGCAGATACCCTATGCTCCACGCTACAACGGGCAAGGAAATATTGGCTTTTCTTATCGCAGCATATACCTGAATTACAACCATACCTATACAGGTTATCGTTTCCTGACGGTAGATGAATCGCAATGGCTCATGCCTTACAATACAGGTAATGTACAACTGCTTTACACCATGCCTTTCAGTCATTATCAACTACAATTTACCGGGCAATGTAATAATGTTTTCAACCGCGGTTACAGTGTTGTAAACGCAAGGCCTATGCCCGGTATTAACTGGCTGATGGGCATACGGCTTATGTTTAATTGATGCGAGCCAGTATAAACTCATCAAAGCCTTGCAATATGGTTATCTGATTGGGGTTTATATCCTTCATCTGTGTTTTGTCGATCAATAAAGTACGCCCAGCGTACTTGTTCAACTCATCAGCACTGTGTACCCTGTCTGTGTGCAGGTCCATCCATTGCAGATATAAGTACACATGGTGTCTGGGTATACTAATAGTTACGAGCTTTTCACAATTCTTCAGATAAGGATTTTCTCTGTTTAAGTGTGTATGTAAACTGGTTGGTTGGTTTGATAAATATAGTACATGGCGAATAAATGTAAATGCAAGCACCAATCCGAAAACATAATACATGACTTTTGCTTGCTTACCTATACGCAATATCACATCAATTATTATCGGGGGTATAAAAACATAGGCTGGTATCAGGTACCAATCATGCTTTGTAGTAGAAATAGACATGACCAATGTGAACGGCAGTATCATGCAAGCAGATAATAAAACCATTCGATTCTTTTCATTGCCCAATACTGTTTTCATGTTCTTCTTTTCCCGCCACCATTGTACAATACCTGTAATCAACAACAAATACAATAGATAATTCCATAAGTTCAGCCGTACATCCAGTACCGTAAGTGGGAAAAAATCATCAGGTGTGCTTTTGTCTTCAAAGCTGCTATCTGCCAGTCTGCGAAATGTGTCATGAAAAAACATTGTAGTGATAGCATTATTGCTTTTGTAGTAGGACGATTCATATTTCATCCCATATACGGATAGTATGACCAACCAACTACCTATAATGCCTATTAGTAGGCACAAGGCTATCCATATCTCTTTAGATAGTAATATGGTTCTTAACTTCCCCCTTATAGCAGTATACATTATTATACCTGGTATTAGTACAAATGCAGCTGTCCCCTTACTGTAAAAAGCTATTCCAATAAACATTGCAGATAGGTATATGCTTTGTTTCTTGTCAAAGTCAATGTATTGTGCAAAGTGGAATACAGACAATAGCAGCATCAATGTCAATATCATATCATAATCTGCCGTAAGGCCACTGTGCCAACCTAATATCAGTTTGCAGGATGCCGTCAAAAGACAGCCTGAAAATGCAACCACAGGTTTTGTATACAGGCATATAAACCGATACAATGTAGAGAAGAAAAATATTACACAGATATATGTCGGAAGCCTCAGCGCCAATTCATTATACCCCAATATTTTATAGCTGCCAACAATCATCCACGTAAGTAATGGTGGCTTGGCTATCCAGGTGTCAGGCATATTGTCAAAAAACAGATTTACATAATCTCCGTTTTTAGACATAAAAAAAGCATTAGCCCCGTGCCTTGCCTCATCCCATTCATTTATATCATAATCATATCCTGTTACTGATATGAGGATAATTATTAATAATAGTAGGGTGAAACGAAGGGCGTTTTTGTTTATAGACATCAGGTAAAATTGTTCAGATAGAGGAAATTCACTAGCTGCAAAGCTGTTTTTCTTGATAATTTAATAAGCCAGATAGTAACTAAATATACAAAAAGTAGTATTTTCACAGCCCGTAACACAACATGAGTTTTATGAAACTAAAAATGGTCTTTTATCCGTTAGCGATAGCAGCGGTTATTTTCTCTTCATCATGCGATAGGTCTGATGCATCGTATGTGCAGCCGTCATGTCAATTTCCGTCAAATCAATCGACTGGGGTCTACACTGCTCATCACAACGACAATTATTGGACATATGTAAGTATGAGCAATTATAATTGGATATACTTCCGTTTTATAGATAAGCCATTTACTGATTTGTGTGCAGACCAGAAAAATGGTGTTAAAGTACGTGTTAGGGGTAAGTTTATGGAGGTGAAAAGTTATGTGAAAATAACTGACAAAGATAGCCTTGAAGTGCCTTTAGTAAAGACATCTATAGACAGTAATACATATTCTTACGATGGTAATTTAGACAATATTGATTTGCAGCCTTATTTCCAGAATTATCCTGGTCGTTATACGCCTGTGTTATATATCAAAATGCCATATGATGATACAAATGGTGTTAACTGGATGTATTTTATGGAGCGTTTAAGGTTCAATTTGATCGGAATAGAAATTACTCCTACAGGCAGTAAGACATTCTAATACTTTTTTTAATTGCATTTTAACCACTATTTGAGCAATTCAAATAGTGGTTTTTTCTTATAAGTTTTAAATATATTAAAAACCGTTTGCCCTATTTTATACACTAATTTTTTAATCTATTTTTAAAAATGTAACGGTCAACCCAACGTATGTAGCGCATTTACAGTCTATATCGTAGGAAATCTTTAATTCCCGTTACTTGTCTATTGCATTGACTTATACGGTACCCGGGCAGACAAACGAGTTACAGGAACTCATTTATGGGTGTATGCGCAACCAGCGCAGCGCTCAGGAGAAGCTGTATCATCTTTTCTACCCACGGATGATGGGCGTTGTGAAGAGGTATATAGACCATGCGGAACAAGCTGAAGAAGTACTGAACAACGGCTTCCTGAGGGCGTTCCAAAAGATAGACCAGTATACGTTTCAGGGTTCTTTTGAAGGTTGGTTAAGGAAAATCGTTTTCCACGCAGTATCAGACTACGTAAAGCAAAATGCGCGATACAATGAAAAGATAATGTTGGTGGAAAAAGACCAGTACATACATAAAGATCACGCAGACAGGATGTATTACGCACAACTGCTGGAGTTAGTGCAGTCGTTGCCGGGGGCTACAAGGTCTGTCTTTAATATGTACGTAATGGAAGGGTTTTCGCATAAGGAGATTGGTAAGATGCTGGGCATAAGTGAGGGTACATCAAAATGGCACCTTTCTGAAGGCCGAAGAATACTGAAAGATAAGATTGAAAAGTTGCAATTACATTTAAAAAAATAAAATTTTATCCATATGGATAAAAACATGATTAACATAGATGACCTGGTGAGGCAACGCCTGAGTGGCGGTGAAGAAGAGGAGCGTGCAGGGGCATGGTTGCGTATGCGTGAGTTGCTCGATAAAGAGGACCCAGTGCGTGTAGCAGCCGGCTACAATTGGAAGCGTATGCTCACCTATGCAGGCGGCTTATTGTTGCTGGCAACTGCTACCATTGGTGGTTATCAGGCATATCAGTCGTTAAACGACAGTAAACAAGCCGCCGGAGATGCAGCATTTGTAGCTAATAATAACAACAGCAACAGGGGCTTGCTTTCTGGTGTATCGCTCAACGATGCGGCTGCAAGTAGCATGCCTGTATCATCAGCAACAAATACACAGCCTGCTGAAAAACAGCAACAAACTGCAACAATTAATACAAAAGTTGAGAAACAGCAACAAACAGCAACAAAATCAACTGTTGATGGCGCAAGCCTACCTGCTACAAAAGCTGAAAAACTGATTGCAGGTAATAATACACCATCTATTACAAACAATAATAATCTACAACCACAACGCAACAATGATGCTGTAACGGCAACAAACAGCAACAAACCTACCCAAGAGACAAACAAAGAACAGAACAATACCATAACAAATAGCAATAAGCCGAATAGTCTCAATAATACTACTACAATAGCAACTGCTACAAAACAAATAACAACTACTCAGGAAGCTACGTCATTGGCTACCAATAAACAAGATGCCATGACTACAACACCTAATCGTAGTTTTGCATCTGGGGGTAACACGCAGCAACCTGCCAGGGTTCAACTTCCACCGGAAGTTACCAACCCTCGCTTTATAAAGGAAAATAAGAAGGTGGACTCTATCAATATGATAGCAACCAAAGAAAGCAACAGAAAGGGCATACGCAAAGTAGATACAGTTGCCATGGGCAAACTGGCTACCGAAAAATATGTTGGCAGCGATGCTACATTGGCTGCCGCACCTGCTACTACTGAAATAGCACCTGCCGCTGCTGCACCATCTGATAATAAACAAGAAGGACAAGTAGTTGCACTGGCAGATAAGAAGATCAGCAGTAAGAATTATAAGAACAAAAATTACAATCCAAGACGTTTCGAGCAAATGGTGGAAAACGCCAAGATGAATCTATCAGGTGTTACATTCCATCCTGGTTTGATGATGGGTGTTAATAGTACATTGGGTTCTTACAATATGATGGGTATGAATTTGGGTGCAGTAGTTATGATGGATATTAATGAGCGTTGGGGTATGTTCGCCGAATTGAAATACACACATCGTTTCGGGAATGGCAAATCACTGCATAATAACTACAACAAGATTTCAAATACTAACTATTTAGGTAATAACATGTATGAGCACCTGTGGGATTCTGTAGAGCACTCATTCAACATTACTTCTTCATCTGCAGTAGAACTTCCTATAGCTTTGAGGTACTCTGTAAAAAGGGTGAATGTATTTGTCGGAATAAATACTGCGTACAATTTTGCTGTGAAAGTAGATGAAAAGGAAAATCCTCATCCACGTAAATATGTAACTAATACAGGTAGTTCTACTCAACTCACATCGCAATGGGGTGATGATAACAGAAAACTGGTATATGACGATTTCAACTCACGTTTTACTATGGGATATTTGTTGGGCGTAGGTTATCAGTTATCTCCTGCCACCAATTTCGACCTGCGTTTGTCTCAACCAATATGGGATAACGTGAAGACAAAAGGTGCATACATTGTATCGAAAGAGTTGTTCCGTACACCATCTGTGCAGTTGAATATGACGTACAGGTTCAGTAATAATAAATACAAACCCCGTACAAGAGAGTATTAATCGGCAGACATGGCAGCCGCTTTCATTTCGCGTGTTGTGTCTTTACCAAGATAGTTTTCAATTCGATTTTCTATAAAGTATATTAATGGCGTTAGTAATAACGCCATTAATGCTTTATAGCTGTAGTTGACGAGACCTATAGCAAGTACACGCTGAAAACTCCATCCATTACCTATTTTGAATGCTATAAACAGAACAATGAAACTATCTATGAATTGCGATACTAATGTAGAACCGGTAGCACGCAGCCATACTTTCTTTTCTCCTGTTACTTTCTTTATTTTATGAAACACCCAAACATCCAGCAACTGGCTAACTAAGAATGCAGTAAGGCTACCAACAATAATCCACATACCCTGCCCGAAGATGCCACTGAAAGCCGCCTGCATATCCGGAACACCATCGGCTGCACGGCTACCTACCCAAAATTCTGTATTGGGCGGTACGTGTATGGCAAGGTAGAACATCACAAAAGCATAGCATATGAGTGCAACTGCTATATAGGATATACGCCTCACAGCTTTGGGTCCATAGTATTCATTTACAATATCGGTCATCACAAATTCTAATGGCCAAAGTAGTACGCCGCACGTGAGAGTATATGTAAGCCCCTCTTCCCCCAATAACGAAAAAGGCTGAGGTGTCATACCCAACAACCGCTCTAATGAAAACAGCTTGCCACCTATGCACTCTGCTATAAGTGCATTGGCTACAAAGAAGGATGCTATAAACAGGAATAGCTTGGTTGGTTTGTCGTTGAGTATGTTACGTATCATTTTCGTGTTTTCTGCCGGTAAATCTAATGATAATAGGCAAAAGTGTGTTATGTATGAAGTGATCAGGTGTCAACTACTTAATAATACCGTAAAGATTTAGTAAACCACAGTTGACGCAGGGGTAATGTAATATCATGAGATTTATATCGAAGGTATATCTATGATTAGTAAAGAGTTTTTGTCGGTAGCGTATACGGCTATACAAATGAGTTTTGCAACGGCAGTAATATCTGCCAACCACAAGTCAGATTACAGGGTAATAGGCAATACAGACTTTTCTATCACTTTCCTTTGCAGGACGGGTTTTCATTGGAGTACTATATCAGAAATCAGGTGGAAAGAGAAAGACAGCGAATTGGTTGACTATACCATATCCTGCACACTAAACTCTGAAACAATGGTTACAAAACAATTGTTAAAAGAGTATGCGGATAAACATATTGCAGCATTGTCTGTTTTAATTGATAGCTACGTACAGCAAACACAGTTGCTTAAGAATAACACCATAACAAAATGCAAGCGGGGTTTTATATAGCAGTATCATACTACTGTCATATTAAGTTGTTAAATCTTGCTTTTGGTAAACTTTTAACGCAAACTGGCACAGTTTTTCTTACGTATACATGTATAAAGAACTTTCTAAACCGGATACATATGCGTTTAAAAGTATTGATGGTAAGCAATCAGAAAGGCTTACCGGTAACAGATGCAGAAATGCTGAAAGACAGAGGGTTTATGGTATATACCTGCACCGATGCCCTGCTACATGAAATGGTAAATGAGGTGCACCCCGATATTGTATTCATCAATCCTGAAGAACCGGATGCCGGTACTACGAAAGCATACCATAGTATATTGAAAAATAAGGAATTATCAGATTTACCTGTTATTTATACGGTGTCTGAAGATGATGTGTATTTAGTAACCCCTGCCAGAGTACATGGCAGAAAACATAAGATAATATCAGACAACATTATAGATAGTATCAAGGCTTCGCTAGAAGATAGTGTTGTATATCACCTGCCTCATGCCCGTAATCATGCCGCATAGTTGCAGTACTTATCCCTTATCCACAGAATACTTGCCTGGTCCTATTATAAACATAGCGATAAATACTACTGCTAACTCTACTGAATGAGAAGCATCCATCAATGTGTCGCCAGAACCGAGGTGCATAGCAGCTGCAACTACCATTGTAAAGAATAAGAAGAATGCAGTAGGGCGGAAAAACAAGCCAAGTAAAAAGAATAATCCACCAACCGTTTCAGTTACTGCAGCCATAAAGCCCCAAACAACAGGCATAAATTTGATGCCAATATGGCTCATAGCACCACCCAACTTTTCCCAACGTTCAGCGCCTCCTGATAATTTAGGATAGCCATGCATAATCATCATAAAGCCTAAGCCAAGTCTTAGAATCAATAATCCCAGATTATTGTATTTGCCTAGTTTGCTCAGAAATGCCATGTTCTTTAGCTTTTGTAAAAGCTAATTTACTATCATAATCTGATTTATGTATTCTTAGTTGTTGATTAGATATGTTTTGTTTTGTTTGCTTTCTTTTTCATTGTGTGGTATATCCTTTGTGTTGTACTACAGAAAAAGAATGATGAAAAAGTTATTAGTAGTATTGCTAACGTTACCTGTTACTGTATTTGCACAAAGGAGTTACAACAACCTCGACAATTTTACAATTGGGGATAAAGCTACTTATGTAGATGTTGATGAAAGTGGTATACAAGCAGGTAGTGCAGGTACAAACATTATCTGGGATTTTTCAAATGCTGGACTGTTGTCAGATACAATGCATATTAGCATCGTATCTCCTTCTTCAACAAAATGGGGTAGTATTTTTACAGGTGCAGATATTACAGAACGTCATTCAGACGGCAGGTATTATTACTACCAGAAAACGGCTAATAACAATTTTCTGATAGGATTTGCAGATTCCTCACGAAATACTGTTTCTTATTATACAAAAAACAGTGCCATGTTTGCGAACAGGCCAATGAAATATACAGATTCCGCCACCGATGTTTTTGAAGATTCGAGTGCTTTTAGTGGCACACCTATAACAGGTGGCGGTTTCGCTAAGGTAGTAGCAGATGGTTATGGTACATTAAAACTACCCGGAAATGTTACTTACAATAATGTATTGAGGCTGAAAATTTATCAGTATCAGGCAGACTCATTTGAAATATCGCCTGGTGTAAAACAAACTTACATAGCTATTACTTCATCTTACTGGTGGTACGATACG
>CALESY010000032.1 GCA_937919945.1 uncultured Chitinophagaceae bacterium
AGGGCTTTTACCACATTTACCTCTCCGCCAATAGCGGGCGCTTTCATCAGCATACGCATGGGTACATCTACCCTACCCATCTGTACACTTTGCAGCATTTGTTTGTTGCCGGTCTTTACGGTTACCTCTGCCAGTTGTTTATTGGCAGGTGCGGCTACGCTATCTGTAGTAGCTTTTGCCTGCATGCCGGCAGCCATTATGAACAGAAAAAATATAGTGTGTGTTGGCTTCATATCTTGTTGGTGTACGGTGATAAAACAAGCCAACACGGGGCTTACCCCCATTGAAAAAAAATGTTTTTTTTTTGGCGTAGGGGTAATGACGAAAAGCAGCGTTATATAAAGTCTGGAGAGGGAAAAGCAGCATTAAAATGTTAAAATAAACCGAACCTTGTGCGAAGTAATTTGGTTGTAAAATCTCCCCGTATCTTTATAACAAAGCCAATATACAATGCACACAGCAGCACAAATAGCCAAACACCTGAAAGAAGTAAACAGCGGTGGCAACTGGACATGGGTAAACCTGCAAGACACGCTGAAAGACATAACATGGCAGCAGGCCATTACTAAGGTATATAGCTTCAACACCATTGCCGTACTTACCAACCATATAGGCTACTATGCTACCGCTATACTGAATGTGCTGCGTGGCAACCTGTTGGAAGCTAAAGACGAACTGAGCTTCACACACCCGCCCATCAACAACGAGGGCGACTGGCAGGCTATGATAACTAAGCTAAACGACGACTGGCAAGCATTGGTAGCAGCAGTAGAACAACTACCTGACGAACGCTTGGGCGAAGTGTTTGTGGCAGACAAATACGGCATCTACTACCGCAACCTGCACGGGCTGATAGAGCATACTCACTACCACCTGGGGCAGCTAACCTTATTGAAAAAAATAGTACAGGCAGAGGGGAAGTAGCCCTCCCGCTCTTGCAGATGCTGGTATTCTTCACCAACATCATATACTGTGCATAATTGTCGCTGATTATGAACACCTACAAATGCTAAGGGGGAGCTGTGTGTTATCCTTTCAAAATACTTTCACCCCAAATTTCATGAAACTTATTTTGATCTTCTACGCTTGATATGAGCTCTTCGTATTTGGTATTAGAGAATATATGTAATTTATCTTCGTCATTATTATGTTTGCCAATAATCAGTTTATATGCATACTCAGAATGTAATAACATTCCTCCAGGATAAACATCTTTTCTACTTCCGTTAATCAATAGATAAATGTTTTTTTGTTCCAACGTTTTTCTTAAACTCTGAAGTGCCCTAAATGGGAAGACATCATTTTCCTCAATTCGTATATCGTCTAATATAAAAATGATATTTTCTTCATCTTTAATTATATATGCTTCTTTCCTTATTCCATTATGGTTTATGTTTATTGTATAGGTCTGCATTTTATTAATTTTTAAGAAAAAGGGGAATCCGATTTATTTAAAGGAAACTAATAAATAATAGTACACCTACTTCTTCTCCTCTCCTTTATCGGGCAATATCGCTTCTCCTTTAGTGAGCCATGATATGCCAAATGCCAGCAGGGCTACAGACTCGCACACGAGTGTGAAGATGGTTTCTTCTTCCCGCTTATCGAAAGCGAAGTAGATGGCGATAGCAACGATACACGAAAACATAATGCCCCCACATATATAGTAGATGCCGTTTCGCATCTTCTTACGCTCTCCCTGCTGATGCTTGGACTTATTACTGAGTGTAAACAGAAATACCGACATGAAAGTAAGCGTAAGGAAAAAAGCGGTGGCAGCCACCAAGTGTATAGTGCCGCTATACGGTACATCTGTAAGCGATGCCAATGGCTGCTGACAAGGATATGCAGGTGTAGAAATATTGGCAGGAAACAATGCCACCATCAGCGCGAACAAGCCAGCCATGTTGGCACTCATATTATCTATACGGCTGAACCCCTTATAACAAAACATAAACAGCGATACCGCACAGAGCGCGCCCACAAACAGCTCTCTGGCATTGGTATAGTAGTAGTGGCTGATGGATGGCTGCACGGTATGGCAGGCATCAAACAAATAGCCACAGCCTATCAGCACCACAGGTATCAGCATACCTATCCACCCCACTGCTTTGCGGATGGTATAAAAAGTAACCACCGCGTTATCGGTCTTGGTGCGCTTGGCGGCTTCCTCTACTTTGTTGTATATCTCTTTGAACATGGG
The DNA here is from genome assembly GCA_937919945.1 of uncultured Chitinophagaceae bacterium. GTDB lineage: Bacteria > Bacteroidota > Bacteroidia > Chitinophagales > Chitinophagaceae > Polluticoccus. The sequence continues at coordinate 2,204 of CALESY010000032.1, forward strand.
ATGCAGATAGTTATGTTCATCTAAAAATATAAAACTATCCTCGCCGAAACAACAAACCCACGCGTGTGCACGGGGTTGTTTTAATACGTAATGCTTTTTGTGCACCGCATTTATTCAATACACAGCCTTTGTGTGTGTTGCCTGCCGTTTGCATCTGTAATACGAGCCATATAGATGCCCGGTTGTAAAGACCGAATGGCAATCTGATTGTACCCGGTGTGCAATGGCGTGGCCAGCACTTTACTACCTGCCATATTGCATATTTCAATGCTTGTTTTGTTTGACGATGTATTGATATATACATTCAGTTCTTTACTTGCAGGGTTGGGGTACAGGCGCACACCCGCCATCGTTTGCGTAGCAACGCTTGCGGGATTCATAGAATTGTACACTACATATACAATGGCACTATCAGCTGGATTATTCTGGTCGTAAAAAGTATAAGCTACCAAGTCTTTAACAGGCGTGTGCGCACTTTCCAGATATACATAATGCCCTGAGAAGCCACTATCTGTTTGTCCGCCGGCTAGGTTGGCAGCACCTGTAGCCACATATATAGTAGGCGTATGGCACATACCGGCAAAGCATATACCATGTTGTGCCGTACTGCTCATAGTAAATTCTGTCTTCTTCGCCTTTAGTACGATGGCATGGCTGTTATTGTTCTGTACGTGCAGGTATATGTCTATTTCCGTATTAGGTGGTTTCTGTGTCAGTTGCGGTGTTACTGTAATTGTATCGCCGTTTACTACCACACTGGTATTCCTTTTTTTAATAAGGATACCTTGTGCATATGTACCATTTAACATCAGTAAGCAGATGCAGAACATTAATAAACCATAGCTTTTCCTGTACATGTCAATATGTATTGATTGTATGAAGTTAGTGGTTTACTCTTTGATAAATTTCATTGTCATGCGCTCGTCATCTGTCGTCAGGCGAAGCACATAATTACCCTGTGGAAGTTGTTCTACATTTATCATGTTATTATTAACTGACTGTTGCAATACCTGCCTGCCCGTCATATCATACACAGCAGCTGTAGCCATTGTTTTCAGTCCTTTGATAGTTATCTGTTTGCCAACAGGATTTGGATGTATGCTGATGGTAGGTTTGCTTTCCGCACCTGCTATGGCAGCTGTTGGCAGCTTTATCAGGTAGCGGTGCAGCGGCAACAGTATGCGGCTGAATAACAGGTTGTTGTTGATGCTGTCTTGATTTGAAAGGAGTGTAATACATATACCACTCAACGAATCGCGGAAGTTTTCATTGATATAACCAAAGCAAGTACCACCATGGCAGTAGCCTACACGTCCGTTAACGTTCCCGTACCTGAACACACCTAAGCCATAACGTGTAGTGCCGCTTATGGGCACTGTAGTGTACAATTCCTGCAACGATGTATTGTTGATAATGCGGCCATTCATCAGGTCGTCCCAAAAACGCACATTATCATCGGCAGTAGATACAATACCACCTGCCGCACCCGCCATGCTTTGGAATGCTGTATTGTCGTAATTGTAATCTACTTGTATATCTTCAAGCCTTGCACCACCAGATGCGTTTACAGACCAGCCATGCGGTATAAAGCCGCTTGCCGCCTCTTGCGGATACAATACGGTTTTCTTATAGTTACGCGGGTTGAGAATGCTGTTGCGCAACGCTGTTTCAAAAGGTACGTTCAGTACTTTGCTGATAATCATACCCGCCAGTATATAGCCCGAATTGGAATATTCCCAACCAGTACCCGGGGCAAAACTTGGTGCTGCAATGTATTGCAATGCATCTTCGGGTTTCCACACTTTAGTATAGTCAGCATTCAACGCAGCAGAAAATGCAGGATTGTTGGTAAAGTTGTAGATGCCGCTGGTATGGTTCAGCATCTGGCGAATGGTGATTTTGCCATCTACATTGGGTATGTTTTGCAGCCATGTACCAATGCTGTCATCAATATCCAGTTTGCCTTCCTCTTGCAGTTGCAGCAATATAGCAGCCGTGAATGTTTTAGTATTGCTGCCTATGGGTTGCCATGTATCAGGTGTTATTTTTACCGCATCGTGCGATACGCCATAGCTCCCTTTCCATATACCCATGCCGGGTACTAATACGGCAGCCGTTACACCTTTTACTTTGTTTTTGGCACAGGCACTATCCAGCAGATACTGCAGATGGTTGGCAAAAGCGGCAGGTATCTGTGCCTGGCTGCTTATGCTGTGCAGCACAACAATAATAGCAAGTAATAGTTTTTTCATACTACAAATGGATTTTGTAATGCAAAACAATACTGATGGTGCTTATTATTCAAATTTATTAGACAAACCCTTTTGTTTTTTCGATGAAAATAATGGCAGCAATTTTGTCGAAAGAAACATGGGCTTTGTCATGAAAATGTTATCGTATTCGATATAATATTGCTTACTTGCAGCTATGAAGTTGTCCGCGAATATCATAAATATCATCAACAGCCGCCTAGTAAGGAACACTCTTTTCTGGGCAGCGATGATATATATAGTGTGGAACAACGATAGCGGCAACAAAATACTGCCAGCATCAGTTTACATAACTGGTATAGCCATCACCACCTCTATATTGATGGCATATACTTACGCCAACAACCTATGGCTGATGCCAGCCTATATGCGCCCCAAAAAGTATGGTGCATATACATGGCGAGCAGCATTGCTTACACTCATTGCAGCTATAGTTTTCGTACTATCAGTTAAGGCTTATATGGTGCGGTATCCGTTGGTAAAAATTCACCACATCAGTATTTTTTCTACCATAGTTGACACCTCTCGAACACTTGAACAGATATTGTACGAAATCAATTCGTGCTATTGGGGTTTGATTGTTTGGCTTTTTATACTCAGCACAGCATGGTATATGAACGACTATGCACGCCAGCGCAAAATACTGGAAGCTGCAGAACACAAGCAACTGGAAACGGAACTGCATTTTCTGAAAAATCAGGTGAACCCGCATTTTCTTTTCAACACGCTGAATAACCTGTACGGCTTGTCTTTAAAAAAAGCAGACGAAGCACCCGAAGCTATCCTCCGCCTTTCTTCCATACTACGCTATATGCTCTACGAGTCGGATGCTGAGCGTGTGTCTTTTGATAAAGAAAAAGAAGTGATGCAGGCATATATAGACCTTGAACTGCTGCGCCTGCCACAGGGCAATGATTTCAAATTCCATATCGCTGCAGATAAAGAATACTTAGTACCTCCGTTGCTGTGGCTACCCGTGCTGGAAAATGTTTTTAAACACGGCACTCGGGTGATAGCCGATAAATATTTTATAGATTTCAGGGTAGAGATAAAGGACAACTTATTATCTGTGTACTCCTGCAACAACTATAAAGAAGGTAACAATAACGATGTACAGGGCGGCATAGGGCTGAGCAACCTACGCAAAAGGCTGGCATTGCTTTACCCAAATAAACACAGCATCAATACGACGACAAATGGCGATGCTTATGTTGTAAACATAACCGTAGAACTATAAGTATATGCGGATACTGATAACAGATGACGAACCGATAGCGCAGGATATATTGGAAACCTACATCCGCAAAATACCTGACATGGTACTGGTGGGCAAATGCCGCAACGCACCAGAAGCGTTTCGTATCATTAACAGCCAACCGGTAGATATATTGCTGCTGGATATTAATATGCCCGAGATAAGTGGTACGGACTTCATCAAATCACTGAAAAATCCGCCATTAGTAATATTCACTACTGCATACACCGAATATGCCATAGAAAGCTACGAGCTGAATGCGGTGGACTATCTGCTGAAGCCCATATCCTTCGAGCGTTTTCTGAAAGCTATACAAAAAGCCAATGACATACTGCAACACAGGCAGCCTGCCGGCAAAACACCCGACAATACCGTATTTGTAAAAGCAGATGGCAAACTGGTGCGTATAGACCTGCAACAGCTTATGTATGCAGAAGCCCTGCGCGACTATATACAACTACACACTACCGATGGCAAGAAGTTGATACACTGCACCATGAAGAGCCTTGAAGAAACGCTTTCACCATACACACAATTCATCCGTGTGCAGAAGTCGTACATCGTAAACATACAATACATAACAGAAGCGAACAGTCATACACTACGCATACGCGAACAGAGCATATCTATTGGCAATACTTATAAGGAACAAGTGTTGGCAGTACTGAATAAGTACAGGTTGGTATAACATAAATTACATAAAACGAATAATGATGACGACTAAAAAAATGATGTATTGGACTGTTATGAATGCTTTGCTATTGGGTTATAGCATCAACGACCTGATACATGGTCGTAACGAAAGATTAGTTTTTGCTATTGCCATGCTATCTATTGCAGTGCAGGCTTTCAGCAGGATCAGGAAAACGAACAGCATTGCCTAATTGCAAGACGATAAATTTGCATCAAAAAAAAGCAGGTATTAACCTGCTTTTGTATTATTATCGCTGTACTGTTCTATCAGGTGGTTGTCAACCTTGCGTATCAATTTGCGCACTACTCCTTTTCTTGTTTGAAAAGTGAACCTCGCAAGAGTATTTACGCGTTTGGTAGTGTATATCTTTTCGCCAGTACGTGCATCGTACACAGTGCCGAGTGCTGATTTGTCATTTAAAAATATATACCTGCTCTTCACATCAAATACAATGTCTGCTTCGCTTTTATTTTCTACAACCTGCCAATGCTCTTTGTTTTTCAGCAATGTCTTCACAAAATCCTGGGTATAGTCTTCGTTGGCTGTAACATACACTTTTGTTCCTTTCTGGCTGATTTGCTTAAGGCGCTCCTGATTTTGCCCATCGTTTGCCATAGCAGCAGACAGCGAAAACAATAAAAGATTTGATAACACGAGCTTCTTTGCGGGCGAAGCGTAACCCTTTTTTAATACATTCATTTGTGTATTTATTTTTTTAATTGTTAGACAATAGCGTAGTATTAAAAGCCAATACACTGTCTTTTCAATAACTACAAACTGGTAACGCAAATATGTGATGAGAACCCCAATTAATTTTGTTAAAACAATTTCGAACAATATGTTTTAGCAACTATTTAGCATCTGCCATTCAATAGTAATATCTATGTAAGAACAAGCATTTGCAGGACGGTATTATATTATTTTTTTGTACTACTATTGCACGCATTAACGGGGTTATATATTTTCATGCCCTATGAAAAAAATAATAACCGCCCTTTGCATACTTACAAGTATGCAGGCATACAGCCAGACAGATACCTTGATTGGTAAAAATGTAGCACAAATAAAGGATTACCAGGCACTGACAGCCAAAGTATGTGCAGATGCTCATACAGAACAACTAAAAGCCAATGCTATATTCAACTGGATAACTACCCATATAGCATTCGATATCGACTTATCTAAAAATCCGAACAGGAAAGAAGAAACCGCCAAATCTGTGCTGCACAGGGGCAGCGCTACGGTAAATGGGTTTGTGGCTTTGTATATTGCTATGGCAAAAGAAGCAGGGCTACGCGCAACGGGAATAGACGGCTATATCCGTTTCCCTTATTATGATAACGGAGACCCGCACGAGACGATAAGCTATAGCTGGGTTGCCGTACAGATAGATGGCAAGTGGCACATTGTTGACCCCACTTCGGGCACAGGGTACATTGCCGGATATACGCCATGGCTTACACGTCAATTCCGCAAACTTTCAAAAGAAAAACTGCATTACGACACTAAAGAACATTTTGAGTTTCACTACGATCCGAAACAATTTATGGCAGACCCCTTGAAGTTTAGGGAAACAAAATTGCCTGCCGATGCTTTATGGCAAATGACAAAAGTTGCTATGCCATTATCTGTATTTGAAGCGGGTGCAGCATCGGTGGATTCTTTTAACAAAATACACACCGAGCTGGCTAATGACAATAGCCGTATGCTGATGCTGGCAAATATGACAGATGATGAAAAAATGCTGGAAACAGCAGATAATAAATTCGCTTTTAATAAACGGCATATTGCTGTAAAAGGCATGAAGCTATATATTGAAGCGCAACGCCTGATGGATTTAAAACCGAGTGCTGCATCTGCTATAGAGGCTAAATCTATGATGAAAGATGCTAATGGCTATTTTAAAGAACAGAAACAACACTTCCCGGAACACTTTAATGCATTAAACAAAAAGAATGATGCCAAGCACCGCGAAGCACAAGAATACATCAGGCATATAGAAACCAGTAACAAATCTTTGAGCGCAAAATGCGAAAGGTATGAGCGCATATGCAAAACAAAAAACAGTACCATTCACAGCAAGTATGAGAAGCTGAAGAAACCACTACAGGTAAATGTGCGTAAAGAAAAAGCTACAATCATTAAAAAAGCTGAGTCGCCTGAAATGCAAAAGCTAACCGATTCTTTTGAGCAAAGGAGCATACGGGCAACTGCCATGCAGCAGCAAATAGGCTCACTTTCAGACAGCATTATGATAGAAGTACAAAAATTCTCTCATGAATATGAAATGATAATTGCCCATGCTGATGAATGCAACAAAGCACTACTGACCGAAGCCATAGAACGCATCAGACTGAATGACCACTATGATGATGAGATAAGACCCCTTGTGCCTGAGTATAATGAAATGCGATTAGCAAAACTTGACACAATGGCACGGAAATTTTTCGACAACTTCGATGCATTGAACAAACGATATGAGGAATTAGAAAAACAACATGATGCCCTTACAGATATGCTGGCGCTGATGGTAAAAGACGCTGCAACTTTCAAAGCATATACAAACAATGCGCCCGGACTTAGCAATCAATACAACGGCATCACAACATTGTATAGCAAAAGTACAGGCGAATACATGAATACATTTGCTCGGCATTCAGAGCTTAATAACAACATGAAAACCATGTTGAAAAATCTGAAAGATTTTGCGGAAGACGAAAAAGGTCTGACTGAAAAAATGACTATTGCCGAAAATGCACGCCACCAAAAAGAAGATAAACAGATTGCTGAAGCTCGCAACTTCAACGAAGGGCTTAACAAAAGACATCAGGAAACCGCAGCCAGTGTTATTAATAAACTGGACGACTATCTGGCGAACAGAAGATAAATAGTAAAGAGAAAATAATATTAACGGCCCATGCAATGCATGAGCCGTTAATATTTAATTGTGTATACAACACTCTCTCTTATTTTTTCAAATCAAACCTGTCGAGGTTCATTACTTTATTCCACACATTTACAAAGTCGTGTACAAACTTAGCTTGTGCATCGTCGCAGGCATATACTTCTGCCAGTGCGCGTAGCTCAGTGTTAGAACCGAATATGAGGTCTACCCTCGTAGCCGTCCATTTTACAGCACCTGTTTTGCGGTCGCGGCCCTCAAATGTTTCCTGCGCATCGCTTGTTGCATTCCACTTCGTACCATAGTCCAGCAAGTTTACAAAATAGTCTGTCGTCAATGCTTCAGGGCGATTGGTGAATACGCCGTGTTGAGAATGGTCGTAGTTGGTATTCAGTACACGCATACCACCCAGCAACACAGTCATTTCAGGCGCAGTCAGTGTCAGCAATTGTGCTTTGTCTATCAGCAATTCTTCTGCCTTGCCGCCTAAACTTTGTACACTATAGTTGCGGAATCCATCTGCCACGGGGCGCAATGCTTCAAACGACTCTACATCTGTTTGCTCTTGCGTAGCATCGGTACGGCCCGGTGCAAAAGGTACTTTCACTGTATGCCCTGCATTTTTAGCAGCCTGCTCTACTGCAGCACATCCACCCAATACTATCAAATCTGCAAGCGATACTTGCTTAGCACCCGCATTCGCGGTATTGAAAGTTTGTTGTATACCTTCTAACGCTGTCAGTACACGTGTCAGTTGTGCAGGGTTATTTACTTTCCAGTCGCGCTGCGGAGCAAGGCGTACACGTGCGCCATTAGCACCACCCCGCTTATCCGACCCGCGGAATGTAGATGCAGATGCCCATGCAGTAGATACTAACTGAGATATGCTTAATCCTGATGCCAATATCTGTGCTTTCAGTGCTGCTATATCGTTCTCATCTATCAACGGATGATTAACGGCAGGCACAGGGTCTTGCCATACTAATACTTCTGCCGGTACTTCTTTACCCAGGTAGCGTGCACGCGGACCCATATCGCGGTGAGTGAGTTTGAACCATGCACGAGCAAACGCATCGGCAAACTGGTCCGGATTTTCAAGGAAGCGGCGTGATATTTTTTCATACGCAGGGTCCATCCTCAGCGACAAGTCTGTAGTGAGCATGAAAGGCGCATGCTTTTTGTTGGGGTCATGCGCATCGGGTACTAAGCCTTCACCTGCACCACCCTTCGGCTTCCACTGGTGTGCACCTGCAGGGCTCTTTGTCAATTCCCAATCGTAGGCAAAAAGATTTTCAAAAAAGTTGTTACTCCATTTGGTAGGTGTGGTTGTCCATGCACCTTCCAGCCCGCTGGTAATGGTGTCTGCACCGCTACCCGTACCATAGCTGTTTGCCCAGCCCGTACCTTGCTCTGCTATGCCCGCAGCAGCTGGTTCTTTACCTACATACTGGCCGGGGTTGGCGGCGCCGTGTGTTTTACCGAATGTGTGCCCGCCTGCTATCAGCGCTACGGTTTCTTCATCATTCATTGCCATACGGCGGAATGTTTCGCGTATATCTCTGGCAGCAGCTATCGGGTCGGGGTTGCCGTTAGGGCCTTCGGGGTTTACATATATCAAGCCCATCTGCACGGCAGCCAGCGGATTTTCCAGTTCGCGGTCGCCACTGTAGCGGTTATCTGCCAACCACTCTTTTTCACTACCCCAATACACATCTTCTTCAGGTTCCCACACGTCTTCCCTACCACCTGCAAAACCAAATGTTTTGAAGCCCATAGACTCCAATGCGCAGTTACCCGTCAGTATCATCAAATCGGCCCACGATAATTTGTTGCCGTATTTCTTTTTTACCGGCCACAGCAACAGGCGTGCTTTATCAAGGTTAGTATTATCGGGCCAGCTGTTAAGCGGTGCGAAACGCAAAGTGCCTGAGCCTGCACCGCCACGCCCGTCGTGTATGCGGTATGTACCTGCGCTATGCCACGCCATACGTATAAAGAATGGGCCGTAATGGCCATAGTCGGCAGGCCACCAGTCTTGCGAGTTGGTCATGACATCAAAAATGTCTTTTTTCACTGCATCGAGGTCAAGGCTCTTAAATGCTTCCGCATAGTTAAAAGACTCGTCCATAGGATTGGAGAGTGTAGAATTCTGGCGAAGAATGTTCAGTTTCAACTGATTCGGCCACCAGTCGCGGTTGCCTGTACCATTACCGGCACTGTGTTTCAGCACACTGCCATGAAAAGGGCATTTACCTGCTCCGTTTGATGCGTTGTTGTCCATGTCTTTTTTTAGTTGTATTTAGATTGTATGTATTTACAAAATTACTGCCCGACAGACAAGCAGTATATGACAAACATCATAGTTTGACGATAATGGCCTGGCTACGGAGCTGCACAAAAATGGGCAATCGGCAACGAATGTTCAAACTGATAGTTTGTATGTTTGCATAGACGGTGTCTATAAGAGAGTGGAGAATTAGACGTCTTAATGTTCCCCGATTGCAAATAAGAAAGAGTGGCATATTGTTTGTTATAAATTGTAAAAACATTATATGAAGTACCTGTTCGCTATTACATTCCTTTTTTTTACGGCTTGTAGCAAAAAAGTAGATTGTCCGAGCTTCGACACTTCATACCTAACACTAATGCCTTACCAGAATGGCGACTCCATCATTTTCAGTAATGGGACTAAGGATATTAAGTTTATTGTATCATACAAAGAGTATACTAATGTCTACAGTGAAAAATGCAGCCGAGGCGGCATGTTAGAACGCATGTGCCCTGACTGTGAAGCTGTAGCTGAGATGATTGCCTATTCTGATGAAAACAGGAATAATAAAAAACGATTAAGGGTAGAACTATCGACTCTAACCAGAAGAGAAGAACTTGACACTACCAATACTATGGAATTTCAAGTATTAGACTATTTAGGGGGTGCATATGGATTTTCGTCTTTAGTTGCTAAGCGCGAATATTTTAAAGATAGTATTGTTAATAGTATCAGTGCAAATGGAAAATCATATAGCAATGTTCTTATGCACACATTAGATACCCTCACGTCATGGAGTGATTTCAATAAAAATCAAATATGGAGAGTTTATCTGACTACCTCTGAAGGCATAATCGGGTTTAGCGACAGACAAACACAATCAACCTACTTTTTAAAGTAGCGTGTTTACTTTGAGCGCTATCGCCAATCAATCTAAAGCAAAACGCATACCCACTACCACAGGCACATAGCTGACACCATTAGAAACAACACTTCCATGCGCACCCCATCTGTACCCACCTTCTATATGCAACGCTATACCTTTACTTACGTAGCCTACATAGCCTACCTGTCCGCCAAAAACCGATGATGTGCCTATATAATGGCCTATATAAATGCCTGGATAAAAATAAGAGCGTTGTGTACCAAACGGAAAATTGAGACCGGCTCCGAAACCAATATCATTGCGCAAACCGCTTAGCACAACATCGGCACCTGCAAATAGTTGCAAATGCTTTTGCATACGTGCAGATGCTACAACCCTGGCTGTAGGCCCACCGCCATACTCTATCGGACTATAACCTGCATCAAAACCCACTTCTGTTTTTGCAGGCGATAATGGAGCAGACTTCTCTCGTTTGGGTTTGGGGGTGTATGTTCCCCTCCTCTGTTGTTGTGCTTGCGTTGCGATGCAGATTGCAATGAATACAAAAGTTAATAGGTATCTCATTCAATATCGGGTTAATAATCTGTGTGGCAAATATATAAAGGGAGGCAATCAGTATCTTGCTTTTTAAGTAAATGACATCTGCACAATTCTTCGAATATTAAGTTTTAACGTTAAATTTCAGTCGGCACTTGCCTTTTGATAATCAGCGCATTATATTTAGTAGGTGATATGAGGCGATTATTGATTATCCTATGTATATGCTGCGCATACTATGGCGCAATGGCACAAGCACCGGCAGACTCCTTACTGAAACTGCTACAAGGAGCAAAAGAAGACACCAATAAAGTAAAATTGCTGCAAGAGCTATCGGGGGTTTATTTCCAAACCGATCTTGAAAAAAGTAAAGACTATGGCAAGCAGGTGCTGGCACTTGCTGAAAAGCTGCAGTGGGATATGGGCATGCTGCGCGGCAACTATCTTACAGGGCGTTGCTTTGCGGTACAAAACAACCTGCCTCAGGCACTGAAGTATTTTCAGGCAGCGCTTACTATAGCGCAAAAAATGAACAATGCAGACAGGCAGGGGATTATACTCTCCGGCATCAGCGCTGTATATGCAACCAACAACGACTATGACAAAGCCCTGCAACATGCCCTGCAGGCTGTAGATGTATATGAGCGTGCCGGCATCAAGTATCATCAGCACCTGATGGTAAATATCGGCTACCTGTATATACGTCAGGATAAGTATGACGATGCGCTGAAATATTATAACAAGGCACTGCAACAGGAGTTGCAGTATGGCACAGAGCAAACCCGTGGAGAATTAGCAAATATATACCTGAATATGGGTGGTGTACACATACGCAAAGGAGACCTTGCACCCGCTTTGGAATGTTATTACAAAGCAGAAAATATGCTGGCTGCACTGGGGCTTACCAAAAACCAGACGATAGCTATAGCAGATATCGGAGAGTGCTACCTGCGTGCTGCAACCGGTAAGAATAAAGTACCCCTGCCCGATAGCCTGAAAGATAAAAATGCCTGCCTGCAAAAAGCAGAAAAATACTTGTTGAAAGCGTGGGATAACGGCAATAAAATGCAGCTAATAGATGTACGTTCCGAGGTAGCAGGTAGCCTGACGAATTTGTATGCTGAACAAAAACAATATGAAAAAGCATTCAGGTATCAGAATATAAGCGTGATACTTAAAGACAGCCTGCGTGATATTAACAAAGAAAAAGAATTTGCGATGGTGGAAGCGCAGTATGCTGTGCAAAAACAAACAGACTCACTCAACTATCTGAATGCCCTGAAGGATAAAGAAATAAAGCAAAGCAAGCTGGAACGTAACGGTGGCATACTGCTGATAGCCTTGGCAGGTATTATCAGCCTGCTGCTTATCAACCGCCAAAAGCTGAAGCATATACAAAAACGCAAAATTGCAGAAGCCGAAAAACAACGCGCCGAAGAACTGGCACGCCAGCAACTGGCAGACTTCACAAAAAGCATACATGAGAAAAATGAGCTGATAGAACAATTCAGCACAGAGATAGCCAAGTACCAGGCGCTGCCATGCAGCAACGAGCTACCCGATAAAGAAAACAGCTTACAATTATTGCAACAATCTGTAATACTAAACGATGCTCAATGGAGCGATTTTCAATCGCTATTCAATAAGGTGCATACCGGCTATATAAACAGGGCAAAGGAGAAACTGCCGGAGCTGACCACAGCCGAGCTGCGCACCATACTACTTACACGGTTAGGGCTTACCAACAAAGAAATGGCAGCTATGCTGGGGGTGAGTTTAGAGGCTGTCAGAGTAAATAAACACCGACTGCTGAAGAAAATACAGCTACCCGAAGACCGTTCGTTGGAAGATTTCGTCCAATCTATTTAAAACCAACAGGTTTTTATTTCATTGAAAATCAATAATTTAGTGTTCGTTACAGATATTGTAACGCTTTTGTAACGCTTCTGTAATACAGTTG
>CALESY010000033.1 GCA_937919945.1 uncultured Chitinophagaceae bacterium
ACATAAACAGCAGGAGATAATGATTTCACATCAATACGCATCAGTGGTGCGTCTACGTTCTTATTAATTAACACTTTACCTGTAATGTCTGTTATTTCCAATACAGATTTTGAATTGTATGTCGGAGGCAACTCTATATTCAACATTTCTTTTGCAGGGCTGGGGTATGCTTTAATGATAGACACTTCTGTGTTTGTATTGCTAATACTTAACGGTGGTTCGCTTGTAAAGTCTAACGATGCCCAACCTGACGATGTTTTGATGTTATTATCATTACAATTACAGCGAACATGTACAGAATAACTAGTCTTGGGCTGTAAATACGGCGTCTGCAACGACGGTACACTTATGGGCGTACCATTTCCAGGTAAATCCCATATAGAACCAAAGAAATATTCGTAGTTAACCACTGTTTTTACAGGATCCCAATATATTACTGCATTGTTCGATGACAGATAGGCTAATTGCAACACAGGCTTTCTGCATGGTGTTGGTGTATAAAAGGAATCAAGTGCCCATGCAGAACTATCGTTTTGCACACATTTTGTTTTAACGTGTACATAGTACCATGTACCTTCTTTCAGCCCGGTAAGTGAACGAAATCTGTTGGTCGTATTTTCTATCAACGGATTGCCGTTGGATGGATTAGCACGAATGGTGTCTACCAGATAACGCCAAGACACTACATTGGAGGCTGTATCCCATTGAAAAACTGCACTGTTAGAGTCTACATAACCGATGTTTATTTTAGGGATTTTTTCGCAGGGTGGAAGGGTTGTAAATGCTACTGTATCCCACATTGAATAACTGATAGCACTACAATAATTACGCACGCGCATAAAGTGTAGTTTATTCGGGATAAGGCCTGTAACAAATGCACTGGTAGCTGTTGTAGATGTGATAGTAGTATATGCCTGACCAGGATTAGTAGTATCAATAATATATTCATACTTGAATGAGCCAGGTACACTATTCCAGTTTATAGTTGCAGAAGTTGAATTGATATTTGTTGCAGGTGCTCCGATTGCTTTAGTGCAGGGAGAACCAGGGATAATATCTATACCAAAATATGGGCTGCCTGTACCCGCACTTGAAGTAGTAGATGTTACATTACCCCATTTACGTCTGTTGCCTCCTACACTGCCTTGTTGTATAATTACACCACTTGTATATGAGGTTTGTGATGCCTCAACTATAAAGTTGGATGTACCATCATAAAAAAATGGTGTTGACAAAGTAAATTCAAACCAGCCATTATTAGTAAATGTCCTTGAGTAAGTAGATGGACCATATACTGTTGTAAGGCCGGTAATCCATGGGCCAGATGATAAAGTAGTCAGTGTAGTTGTACCTATCTTTATAGTTACATTAGAGAACGTAGAAGTGGTATTGGTAGCACTTCGATAATAAATTTTCGTTATTGTACCCATTGGTAAAACAGGCGAAAAATCTGATGCATAAAAAAGGTTTTGCACTTTATTACTACTCGTAGTATTGAACGGGAACGAGTTGTTTGCACCGGTAGCAACTCTAATGTGCATGGGCGTTTGTGCTATGCCCTCTTTTTGTAAAAGAATTAATAATAAAATAAGTAACAATCGTTGCATAGTAAAACATTAAATAGAGTGAAACAATACAATTACGACACTCTCGAATTTACTCTACACCAATTAGAAAAAAATTGAAGGCGGTTGGGTTAAATACACATTTAATACTAATTAAATTACTTTTTAACTACTCATTAATCCCAATTTAATCTTGCAGCTAATTCTAAAAACAACATTTGCTAGTAACAATAAAAACGACAGCCGCAGCATAGCTGCGGCTGTCGTTTTGCAATACAATATTTGTACTTATTCTTTAGTGAATTTTGTAGTAAAATTACTATCACTATCTGTGTATTGCAGTATGTAAACGCCTGATGCTAAAGCTGAAACATCAATTGTTGTTATGTTGCTTTCTAAAGGAACGTTTCTTATAACTGCTCCTTTCAGATCTGTTATAGAAACTGAGGCCTTGCCTTTCATCAATCCTTTCAGATCTAACGTAAGTTTCTGTTTTACAGGATTAGGATATGTCTCTAAAGATAGTTTTTGTGCGGGGGTGTTATGAACACTTAACGGCGGTTCGCTTGTAAAGTCTAACGATGCCCAACCTGATGATGTTTTGATGTTGTTGTCATTACAATTACAGCGAACATGTACAGAATAATTTGTCTTAGGTTGTAAAAATGGGGTTTGTAATGACGGCACATAAAGTGGTGTACCGTTACCCGGCAAATCCCATACAGAACCAAAGAAATATTCGTAGTTAACCACTGTTTTTACAGGATCCCAATATATTACTGCATTGTTCGATGACAGATAGGCTAATTGCAACACAGGCTTTCTGCATGGTGTTGGTGTATAAAAGGAATCAAGTGCCCATGCAGAACTATCGTTTTGCACACATTTTGTTTTAACGTGTACATAGTACCATGTACCTTCTTTCAGCCCGGTAAGTGAACGAAATCTGTTGGTCGTATTTTCTATCAACGGATTGCCGTTGGATGGATTAGCACGAATGGTGTCTACCAGATAACGCCAAGACACTACATTGGAGGCTGTATCCCATTGAAAAACTGCACTGTTAGAGTCTACATAACCGATGTTTATTTTAGGGATTTTTTCGCAGGGTGGAAGGGTTGTAAATGCTACTGTATCCCACATTGAATAACTGATAGCACTACAATAATTACGCACGCGCATAAAGTGTAGTTTATTCGGGATAAGGCCTGTAACAAATGCACTGGTAGCTGTTGTAGATGTGATAGTAGTATATGCCTGACCAGGATTAGTAGTATCAATAATATATTCATACTTGAATGAGCCAGGTACACTATTCCAGTTTATAGTTGCAGAAGTTGAATTGATATTTGTTGCAGGTGCTCCGATTGCTTTAGTGCAGGGAGAACCAGGGATAATATCTATACCAAAATATGGGCTGCCTGTACCCGCACTTGAAGTAGTAGATGTTACATTACCCCATTTACGTCTGTTGCCTCCTACACTGCCTTGTTGTATAATTACACCACTTGTATATGAGGTTTGCGATGCCTCAACTATAAAGTTGGATGTACCATCATAAAAAAATGGTGTTGAAAGCACAAACTCAAACCACTGGCCGCTTACAAATGAATTTGAATATGTAGCAGGCCCAAAAACTGTTGTTAGTCCGGTATTCCAAGGCCCTGCAGTAAAACCAGTTAATGTTGTAGTACCAATTTTAATAGTAACATTTGAAAAAGTACTAGTTGTTGTTGTAGCACTTTTATAATATATTTTAGTGATTGTACCCATCGGCAATGTCGGTACAAAATCTGATGCATAAAACAGGTTTTGCACCATGTTACTACTCGTAGTATTGAATGGGAACGAGTTATTTGCTCCACTTGCAGACCTTATATATGTAGGAGTTTGTGCAAATGAATTGACGCAAAAACTTAGCAGTGTTACAAACAGTAGAATTTTTCTCATTTTGTTACATTTCTTTTAATAAGATTAACAAATAGTCATTTTGCCTAATCGCAATATAATTATTTTTTAATTCTATTTTTATAAAATTTTAATATAACAAAGATAAATATAATTAATATTTATGTTTTGCGATTAATAAAAAAGTCGGGGCTTACTAAAGCCCCGACTTTTTTATTAATGTATAGTTAATAAGATTATTGCTTCGTAAACCTGACTGTATTTACACTACCATCTTCATGCATACGTATAGTATATACACCTGAAGACAGATGCCTGATATCTACCTGTAATGTACCGTTACCTACTTTTGTAGTCATAACTGTCTTACCGGTAATATCGGCAATTTCCAATTCCGCATCAGCTTTATAAGTTCCTGCTACTTGTATATTCAATTTATCAGAAACCGGATTTGGGAACACAGAAATTCTGGATGATGCTGTAGTAATACTATTAATAGACGTTGGCGGTAATGTCTTGAAATCTATCTCAGCCCATTTAGATTTTGATTCCACACCAAAGTCATTACAGTTACAACGGATGTACATAGCGTAGTCTGTATTGGGTTGCAAATAAGGTGTTTGAATTCTTGTTGCAATAATAGGCGTACCAATTGAAGGCGGATTGGACGCTGTGCCTAAGTAATACTCGTATTGATAAGCTGTTGGCATACCATTCCAATAAACAATCGCATTGTTGTTAGTAAGCCATGATAAACCTAAGATAGGTGCACGACAAGGAACAGGTGTTCTGAAGGAATCTAACATCCATGCTGAACTATCAATATTAGGGCACAAAGAGCGATAATATACATAGTAACGAGTACCCTCTGTAAGCCCTGTTAAAGGTACAGATGTAGATGTGATAGTAGTTGCAGCACTACCCAAAGGTATCAGTTTTGTTTGCGAATAAATGTATTGATAACTGGTAGCTGTTGGAATAGCCGGCCATTGGAACGTACACGAATTTGAGTCAATATTCGCAATTATTAATTTAGCTGGTTTTGTGCACTCGTCTCTTGTTCTGAAAGAAACAGTATCCCATTGAGATATGCTGGTAAGCGAACAACGCGTACGTATGTGTGCATAGTAAGTTGTATTGGGCAACAAACCGGAAGCAATACCACTGGTAGCTGTAGTAGCAACAATAGTAGTACCAACATTGGGAGACAAATCTGCTCTTGTATCTACAGCATATTGATAATCCATTGCACCTGTTACACCTGTCCAGCTAAATGAGCCTGACTGAGAATTAACATTACCGACTACAAATGCGCTGGCTTTGGTACATGGCGTGGGGGGATCCCATTGATAAACCTGATCTGTAGCAGGCCAAGAAGCTATGCTAGTTGTAAATACTGTACTTGATGGCACAGGTGTAGTTCCAGTATTAGGTAGTGTTTGCCAGTCTGTGGTACTTGCAGCTATGCCTATAGTAGCACCTGGAGGATTATATGAACCAGCAGAAGACTCTCGTTTATATAACATTTGAATACGACCACTTGTTTCGTACAGACGCATTTGCATAGATATAGCAGGCCCTGTGCCACTGTTAGCAAATGTCCGCCAATTTCTCCATTCAAAAGTAAAGATTCTATTGGGTGCTGTGCCACTTGTCAGGTAACTGGCAGTTGCGCCAGATGTTCCCCACATATCATCCCACATTATTTGTAACATAGGCGCTATACCTGCCATTGTCGCCATTGAATTGGTTAAGCTGGAGTTAGTGGTAGAGATAAGTGAAATAAACCCGTTTGAAGATGCTGAAACAGTGGTGTAGTTGGTACCACAAAAGGGAAAATTGAACCCTATCGGAATACCCGTTATATTACAATCATCGCAATGAATACCCGCAGCAGAAGTACTACCAGATAAATAAGCGAATGATTCTGATGAAGTAGTAAATACATATGTTGAGCAGGCAGGTATTTGTGCTTGTGCTTTATTTGATAAAAAGAAAATAGCAAGTAGCAAACCTGCTAAGTTTTTGAGTTTGTATATGTTACTCATACGTGAAAATTTTCAATGCTTGATTATGCCTAATAAAAATAACATTTTTTTTAATTATGGCATAAAAAATCTGCTATGATTATACACATAGCAGATTTCTTATTATTTATTAACCTTTAGTTATTATGCTATTGTAATATCCTTATCCAGATATACATCTTGGATAGTATTTAACAGTTCAACACCCTCATTCATTGGCTTTTGGAATGCTTTACGACCGCTTATGAGGCCCATACCACCGGCACGTTTGTTTACTACGGCTGTCATTACGGCTTCAGCCATATCAGATGCTCCTTTAGACTCACCACCAGAGTTTATCAAACCTGCACGACCCATGTAGCAGTTAGCCACTTGGTAGCGGCACAGGTCTATCGGGTGGTCGGTAGTCAGGTTTTCATATACTTTTTTGTGTGTTTTACCAAAGGCAAGGGCATTATAACCACCGTTACCTACAGGTAATTTTTGTTTAATGATATCTGCCTGTATAGTAACGCCCAAATGGTTTGCTTGAGCAGTAAGGTCGGCAGCAGTATGGTAGTCAACACCATCTTTTTTGAAAGAGCTATTGCGCAGGTAGCACCATAATACAGTAGCCATACCCAATTCGTGCGCATATTCAAATGCTTTAGCTACTTCTACTATTTGGCGAGCGCTTTCATCACTACCAAAATAGATGGTAGCACCCACAGCCGTAGCACCCATGTTCCAAGCATCTTTGATGGTGCCGAACATGATTTGGTCGAATTTATTAGGATAAGAGATGAACTCGTTGTGGTTTATCTTAACAATGAAAGGTATTTTGTGCGCGTACTTGCGAGCCACTGAACCCAATACGCCATACGTAGAAGCAACCGCGTTGCAACCACCTTCCATAGCCAATTTCACAATATTTTCAGGATCGAAATAAATAGGATTAGGAGCGAAAGATGCACCTGCACTGTGCTCTATGCCTTGGTCAACAGGTAATATTGATACATAACCTGTATTTGCCAAGCGGCCATTGCCCATTAGTGCCTGTATGCTTTTCAGCGTTTGTATATTGCGGTTAGACATTTGCCAAACATCGTCCACTACGCTGCCTGTAGGCAGGTGCAATGCAGATTTGTCGATTGTTTTGCAAGTGTGCTCCAGATAAAAAGCTGCCTGGTCGCCCAGCAATTCCTGTATTTTTTTCGATGCCATATATATATGATAGTTTTCCTTAAAAAGTGTGCAAAGATAAATATTTAGATGATAAGTTGATACCCAATGGCATAATACCTAAACACAAACACCATAATGTGGATAATTGCCTTAGATTTGCGGCTCTCATTACAGTTTGAAATAAACAAATGGCTATATTATTATTTTTCATTGCACATTGGTATTTATCCCTTTTCTCTCAAACATTTTTCCAACACCGCTATGCTGCACACGGCTCTTATAGCATGAGCAAAGGTTGGGAACGTTTTTGGTTTATATTTACTTTCATTACACAAGGCTCATCTTACCTCAGCACACGCACATACGCACTGATGCATCGTATGCACCATGCGTTTGCAGATACCGATAAAGACCCCCACTCTCCCCTACACCACAAACATGTATTTGGAATGATGTGGCACACTAAAAATGTATATACTGATATATACGATGAGAAAGTAGAGATAGAGGACCGTTTCAAAAAGAATGTACCGGAATGGCGCTCTTTTGATTCTTTTGCTCATGGTTGGATACCACGTTTGGTATGGATGGGTTTATATATTGCTTTCTACGTTCAATTTGCAACCGCATGGTGGATGTACCTGCTGCTACCAATACATGCTACCATGGGGCCAGTACATGGTGCCATCATCAACTGGTATGCACACAAGTTTGGTTATAAGAATTTTGAAATGAAGAATACGGCTGACAACCTTTTTCATGTGGATATACTGATGCTGGGAGAGTCTTACCACAACAACCACCACATGCGGGCATCTAACCCCAACTTTGGTGTGCGCTGGCACGAGATAGACCCTGTGTATTACATCATTCGCCTGTTTAATAAAATAGGTATCATCAAACTAAAGCAGGTAAAGCTGAACCCTGTGGAGACAGATTTTTAGTTTCCATTTTGCAAAAGATATACTTTCATAATTGAAGAGTTGGCAACTACTATAAACGGCTTCCCCTCTTCATCTACCATCTTCCAATCGGGGTTGTATTTGGGGTAGTAATAGTAATATTTCACGTTGTGCTTACGCAATTCGGGCAATAGCTCTTGGAATGTTGCAGATGCTTTGTGCATTATATAATATGCATTACCAGTGAAGTATGCAACACGTTGCATAGCAACAGCATCAGGATTACCGAATATTACATTGCTTGCATAACTTCCTATGATGTTTTCCTGTTTGAGGGTTTGAGCAATTGTATATTCCTGCTTGCCAACATTCCACATACTTCGCATACCGCAAAGTGGCCATACTATATAGCTGATGGCGAATAACACCATCGCCCATCGCTTATTGAACAACCTGTTTCGCTTCATGATGGCGGCACCCAATACCATGCTCAATGGCAACGTATACCAGATATAACGAGCCTCGAAGTTGATTAAGAAAAATGGCAATGGGAATAATAAAAACGGAATGATGATGGGATAATATATTTTATACTTTTGCCTGCGTGTTTTACAAAACAAAAACAACCATACCATGTATATCCATACCAGCAAAAAGCAGATACCTATTTGCAAACTACTGATAGTGAACTTATAGCCATTATGCAACAGTTTTAGCAACTGGCGAGTCAGCAAATCTGTTGAAGTCCAAAACTTAGGAGTAGCGGCGTTTACCAACCAAGGATCTTCCCAATAATTAACGGAATGGGGGTACGGTGGTGGCAACAAATATTCTATACCATCCTTCCAATACGGATGACCTACGAGATACCAAGACATATTTAACGAACCAGCCGTACCCGTAGTCCACATACCATATTTATGATACAGCGCATACAACCATGGTGAGCTGCATGCTATCATCACAACAATCATTACAGCAGCTACTTTCAACCACGCTACCCTGTTAGCACTTCGCCTCGCCCTTGTGATGTAAAATGTAATGGCTATACTGCTAAATATAAAAAACGGAAAGGCATAGGCTTTAGCAAAGTATGCGAATGCGCCCAACACACCTACGTATACCCAATACCAAGGGGTATGCCTGAATTTCTGGCTCACCATAATACGCAAGGCATACAGTAGAAAGAAGCATTCCCACAAATCATCATAATTTTGCCAATAGACCGCATAAGACAAAAACATTGCCGATGCCATACACAACCACCATTGCGAGAAATTACGAATGCTGTATTTAAGAAAAAAAGACTGTGTAACCCATAACAATAATACAGCTGCAATAGCATTGGCTGTAATTGCTCCGGCAATAGCAGATGTACCTGCTTTGATGAATAGTGCAGTAATCCAACAACTCCACGGGCTCCAATACCCATTGATGGCATTAAAGAAATCGCCATCGGCATACCGTTGAGATATAGTTAGGTATGCCGTAGCATCGGGGTCTATATAATATTGGCAATACGGATAATAAAATACCACTAATGCAACCAGTAAGACTGATGATGCAATAAATGGTATGTATTTGCTAAAGCGTTGCAAGTGCCATCAGTTTTCTTCTGCAATATTATCTGTCTTGCGCATCCTTTGCAATAAAAACTGGTACCCTAGAGCAGCACAGCCCATCATCAGCAGTGATACCGGCATCAGGTAGCGAGCATAAGCCACAGGACCCGTGATGAATACAAAATAGCAAAACAATACAGCCATCACCCATTTGTAACGAGCATCTATACTTCCGGAAAAGAAAAACAGGGCTACACCAATCAACCTCGATATATTGAACAATACTACCAATAATGCTATTGGGGCTGATGGATTCTGCCTTATATAATTTGCAATTCCCGAAGTACCATCCTGCAGTATCACCTGCCTGAAAGGTTTTGTAGACGGGCTGTATATCTGTTGCAATGTTGTGTGTGCGGTAAACAAATCCATTTCGCCCTTGCCGGGGTCTATCAGCATTGTCAGGCTTTTTTGTGTATGCAATACCATGTAAGGCAAAAAGTTTTCCTGCAATAGGTGTAATGCTTTTTTCGATTGATAATCGTAACGTTCTGCAAAGTTTTTTATAGCCATTGACTTAGCCAGTTCACTTTCGTAGAAGTGCCGAGCTGCCTGTGCACCTTGTGTTTCACGAATATAATATTCATGATTGTACAGCAACGCATTGATAGACTGGATGCTTGAAAAATGCATTTTACCAGTTCTATTTCCGTTCCAGTAACTATAGCCAAGCACCACTAATATAGGCAGTATAGATGCAACAGCCGCCCTAATAATACTGTTCCTGTATCTTCTGGCTACGAGCATCAACAAAACAAAATGAATTAACACAAAAGGATACAGAATAGGCTTCATCATCATACCTGCTATTACGGCAAGGCTCATAACAAACCCATGCTTCCAATTCTTTGTCTGCATGAGCAATAGCAAATGCCTGCTATAAAACAACACCGATGTTTGCAATAGCAACTCAGGCTGTATCAGATTAGCATTGATGAACTGAGAGGGGTACAGCAATATAAATGCCATCAGTACCCAATCGTACTTTCTACTGTAGCCCATCAGTTTAAGGGTGCTACGCAAATACAACAAATTGAAAACCGACAAGGCATTCTGTAATAACAGCACTATCCAGTTATTGACACCAAAAACATATACCAACCATAAAAAAAACGGATAACCTGGCGGACGCAATGTATAATACATCGGGTCGAAAGGGTCGAGCAGGCTGCCCGAATAAAACCAACCCTTATTGAAGTTGATAGCCATGTTGATATACTCCAGCGAATCGCCGTTGTAGATGCACTTGTATTGCGTTGCCACAAGGAAATAGACCAAGTGTACCACTATCAGTGATACGAGAAAACGAATATCCGCGCGGGTAGGTTTTAAAAACATGATGTTGTGCTATACACAAATATAACCTGTTATGCCGCTAAGTCAACTCGTTTATTATGATTGTTTTAAGATGGACGAGATGCTGTAATTATTATCTTTAGCAAAACAGCATTTCTATGATAATAGGCGTTGCAGGGCCATACAGTGCCGATACGGAAGAACAAAGACAACAGAACCTTAGCAAGCTGAACAATGCTGCTGCCCGTTTGCTGGAGAAAGGGCACATACCCCTGATAGGTGTTAACGCAGCACTACCTGTTGTACAGGCAGCTAACATTACCAACCAATATAAAGCCATCATAGATATATCAATGGCTGTAATAGATAAATGCGAGGCTTTACTATTGATAGCTGAAAGCCGTGGTGCCAATATGGAGCGTGACCATGTATTAAACAAAGGCCTGCAAGTCTATTACAACATAGAGGATGTACCTGATGGAAAGTCTAAATTCTAATATCTAAATATTGTCAGGAGCCTCCCTTAGTGGATTTAGGGGGTTATCTAACCAACTCACTCATGTACCCCACTGCATCTTTCATTCTACAACCATACCAGCTAAACATTTCGCCGTCCACTAGTTTCACTTCAGCATTGGGTACTATCGCTTTTATTTCGTCCATGTGCTTTTCTTTAAACGGAAACGGCTCTGACGATAGCAGCACCAGTTCGGGGTTTAGCTCTTTCAGTTGCCCTAAGTTTATCTCTGGGTAGCGGCTTTCCTTCTGCAATACATTCTGCCAGCCTATGGTGTGTATCATATTACTGATGAAGGTATCTCGCCCCACACTCATCCACGGATTGTACCAAATAAAGTAAGCTACGCGTTTGGGTGTTGTTGCTTTTTGTAAGTTAGTAAAGCCAGCTACCACTTCATCTACCAGTTCATTAGCCTTTGCTTCTGCACCTGTTAGCTGCCCTACTACCTGTATCATCTGCAAGGCTTGTGGTATGTTTTGTATATCGCTTATCCATACCGGAAATTCTTTTGCCAGTTCTTCTATCTGATAGCGTTCATTTTCTTCTTTATTGGCAATGATAAGGTCGGGTTGCAGTTCATGTATCTTGTCTATGTTCAGTTTTTTAGTACCACCAATGCGTGTTTTATTACGAAACCAGCTATCGGGATGCACACAAAATTTGGTGATGCCCACTACCTCATCTTCCAAACCCAGATAATGCAACAACTCTGTTTGTGACGGCACAACAGATACGATGCGTTTTGGCGGAAATGAAAACGACACATCGCGACCCAGCATATCGGTTATTATTCTTACAGATTGAGGCATAATATAAGTACCCTTAGGGTATTTACGGGAATCTTTTAATATAAGACATCACTATCATGGCAAAGATGGCATCTATCAAAAACAAACTGCTGTGATACAATTCTTCTTTTATAAAGAAATGAATACCGAGGCTGATTGTTGTAACAGCGATGTATGTATATGCCGCCCAACGCTGCATACCACATACGAACAACCACGTAATAGTATATGCCAGCATCCACAAAGGTTGTAACCATATTAGCGAAGATAATGGCTCAGTGCTTGCATTGTATATACTAAACACCAACAACCCGATATGAAACAAAGCCACCAGTGGGAATAACACAGGTGGCTTTTTAATGAAATTATCTATGAAACTCAAAACCTTAAAGTTTAAGTTGTTAAATCAAGGTATTATCCCTTGCTAAATGCATTCAGCACATCATACTTGGTAAGGATGTGGTATTGTCCGCTATCATCTTTTGCCAATACTGCCCCATTGTCTTTACTTATGTAATGCTTTAGTCTTTCCAATGGCATATCCATTTCTACCAATGGCAAGGCTACTTCTTTTACATCACCTATGCTAAAGTCTTTTACATCTGTATTCTCTATCATCCGCTTAAACAAGCCAGCCTGAGTGATGGCACCGGTTACATCCGTTCCTTTCAGTACAGGTATTTGTTCAATATCATACTTCTTCATCAGTTCCAGTGCATCACTTACTTTAGCATCTTCATCTATGGTTACTAAACGACGACGACCAAGCCCACCTATCAAATCGCGCACAGTTGACACCTCAAGGAAGCCACGATCCAGCATCCACTCATCGTTATATATCTTGCCTACGTAGCGGCTGCCATGGTCGTGAAAAACAACTACTACTAAGTCGGTAGGTTTCAGGTGTTGTTTCATTTGTTTTAAACCAGCGATAACCGAACCTGCAGAGTAGCCAACAAATAACCCTTCTTCTTTAGCTATGCGGCGCGCCATCACTGCACCATCTTTATCGGTTACTTTTTCAAAATGATCTATTACCTCTTTTATATAGTTCTGTGGCAGAAAGTCTTCGCCAAAACCTTCGGATATGTAAGGGTGTACCTCATTCATATCCAGTTCACCTGTGTCAAACCATTTTTTCAGCAACGAGCCGTAGGTATCTATCGCCCACATTTTTATGTCAGGGTTCTTTTCTTTCATAAACATGCCTATGCCTGTTATGGTTCCACCTGTTCCACTAGCTACTACTATGTGCGTTACCTTTCCTTCGGTCTGCTCCCATATTTCCGGTGCAGTACTTTCATAGTGGGCCAATCTGTTTGCCAGATTATCATACTGGTTTACATACCAACTATTAGGTATCTCCGTAGCCAAACGTTTTGAAACTGAATAATATGAACGGGGGTCTTCTGGCTCTACATTGGTAGGGCATACAATTACCTCAGCCCCTACGGCTTTCAATATATCTACTTTCTCTTTCGATTGCTTATCTGTGGTAGCAAAAATACACTTATACCCTTTAATGATGGCAGCCAATGCAAGCCCCATACCCGTATTACCGGAAGTACCTTCTATTATTGTGCCTCCGGGTTTTATCTTGCCTTCTTTCTCTGCTACTTCCAGCATCTTGAGCGCCATACGGTCTTTGATACTATTTCCCGGGTTATAAAAATCAACCTTAGCGTATACAGGGCATGGCAAATCGGCAGTTACTCTGTTTAGTTTTATAAGCGGTGTATTGCCGATTGTTTGCAGTACGTTATCGTACACTCGTTTTGCTGCGTTCATAAACTATAATCTTGCGGCGAAGATACTTAATTGCTTGTGAATGGATGTACTGTTTTATATGCACATATCTATAACAACAAATCGAATACACATTTATGGACAATTATATAAAGTTGCTTATTGTAGTGTTGATTATATACTATAGATTTGTGCTTCCTCTTGACTGTAACCTTATCAAAAACCACCACACATGTTATTAAGAAAAATAGCAGGTTTCGGATTTATTTTTTTATCAGGTTTCTTGCTAATGTTTACTATACTTAGTTATAGTGACTGGAAATACGAGGATGAGTTGGTAAAACACTTATCAGAAGAGGTTGTTTCGCGTTGCCCCACTAACGACCTGCAATGCATAGCAGATACTGCTATTTATTATACCCATTTGATGCAAGACCCTATGAAGGATATTTTTTCAGGCAAGAATTTTAGTTCTCCTAAAACAATATTAACCCATAGCTCTTTCAGCAATTTTTATTTTGGTAAAGGTGCCTGTGGAGCTTACGCAAGCTTTTTTTCCAGACTGATTGCTCAATCAGGCTACAGAAGCAAATTTGTCATCATGAACGGGCAGGGAAGAGAAGGTATGCACATAAGTACGGTGTTGGAAAAAGATGATAAACTACTATTAGTTGACCCGTTTTACGGGATTGTCTATCGTGACACGAATAACAACATGGTAGATATAGACACTGTATCAAAATACTGGCATAGTTACTATGCTAAGCAAACACCGGTGGGTTATACTAAAATATACGATTATCAATACGGATGGAAATACACTAACTGGGGCAAATTGGGTTTTGTTTCCAAAGTGATTTATAAAGCAACCTCTTTTTTTGTAGGTAAAGAGAAAACGGAAAAGTTTTCGCTGCGCTACTATATGATAAGGCTGAACCACGCCATCGTATTAATTGGTGCAGGTAGCTTCGTATTATCATTACTAATTGCTTTCAGGTTGTTCAGACCTGAAATACGCTCGCTAAGGGAGTACTTCCGAAATCGAAAAAACTATAAATACAGCGGCAGCTAAAAATAACGACAAACCCGTAAGTAGTGCCAACATAGTTATTACAGAGGGCGCGTTGGCAGGTGCTTCGTATTCCTTTTCCATTTCCATAACCTGAATTTTTTCTTTAACCTATCACGTAACGGGCAACCTATAATGTATTCAAAGAAAAAATCATGCCAAAATGGGGAAAATCATCCTACCCGATACCCAAAACCCCCTATCTTTGCCCCGATTATTAATTTACCTAACAATAAAAGAATAGCATACAATGAAAGTAACTGTAGTGGGTGCAGGCGCAGTAGGCGCTACTTGTGCCGACAACATTGCCCGTAGGGGTTTGGTTGAAGAACTGGTACTGGTTGACATTAAAGAAGGTTTTGCGGAAGGCAAGGCTTTGGATATTATGCAGACATCGTCGCTGCTGGGATTCGATACCCGTGTTATTGGCAGCACCAACGACTATACCAAAACTGCTAATTCGGATGTGTGCGTTATCACATCGGGCATACCGCGCAAGCCAGGTATGACGCGTGAAGAACTGATTGGCACCAATGCCAAAATAGTAGAAACCGTTGCTAAAAACCTATTACAACATTCTCCCAATACCATCATCGTGGTGATAAGCAACC
Source organism: uncultured Chitinophagaceae bacterium (assembly GCA_937919945.1). Lineage (GTDB taxonomy): Bacteria > Bacteroidota > Bacteroidia > Chitinophagales > Chitinophagaceae > Polluticoccus. The sequence goes on from CALESY010000033.1 coordinate 15,219, forward strand.
CGATGGATACTATGACATACCTGACGCTGAAAGCTACAGGCTTGCCAAAGAACCGCATCATAGGTATGGGCGGCATATTGGATAGTGCACGTTTTAAAACATACCTGCAAATGGCGTTGAACTGTTCGCAAAATGACTTGCATGCAGTAGTAATAGGTGGCCACGGCGATACAACTATGATACCGCTTACACGCCATGCTACGTTGAACAGCACGCCTGTGAGCAACTTCCTGAACGACGACCAACTGAAGCAAATAGCTGCCGATACAATGGTGGGCGGTGCTACGCTTACTAAACTGTTGGGTACTAGCGCATGGTATGCACCGGGTGCGGCAGGCGCATTGCTGGTAGAGAGCATCATCCGCAATCAGAAAAAAGTATTCCCTTGTTGCGTGGCGCTTGATGGCGAGTACGGACAGAGCGATATATGCCTTGGCGTGCCAGTAGTAATAGGCAGCAAAGGCTGGGAAAAAATAATAGACTACAAACTGAATGCAGAAGAACAAGATGCATTCAACAAAAGCGCGGAAGCAGTACGCAGCATGAACGCTGTACTGGAAACGCTGGTAGCATAAATATATTTTTGATTGCCCGTTTCGATATATTCAGCAGCCCCTCTTGTAGAGGGGCTGTATTACTTTACATATATAATTAAAACTCGTTGAAATCTATATAATATAAGGAATGAGTTTAATTAATCTTACGCACTTTCGTGTAGGAGTACACAATACGCTTGCCTACTACTTTCATCTCCACCTCTACCAACTCTCCGCGAAATGGATTGAGCTTCGTGAAGTAGTGCAGTACTTTATTACCAAAAGGTTTAGGGCGAGATGTAAGACTGTGTGCTTTCATGTTTTTTTTGTGTAAATATCCGTTAGCGCTGCACCCTTTCAAAAGATACTGTGTTACTTAACAGCCGTTTAACCATACCGCATACTACATCTGTTTTGCTGTAAAAAGAACATCTACTTTATATGTACCTGCAAGGTATGTAAAGCATGGGGTAGCTTCGTACTTTATAGCTACTGTATAGCTTCTGTTAGATGTTACAGACAATTCCTGGTTGGCAGACACTACGCCATTTGCATAATCATTCACTGCATTAAAGTTTAAGTTGACTGTAGTGCCCGTAGCTGTTCCGCTGATTGTAAAAGCCAACTCGATAGCGTTACTCTCGCCCATCTGTACTGTCTGAGAGCCTTTGCTGCTTTGCTCTTCAAAAACCCTATACTGAAGATAAGGATACCGATGATAGAAATTGGCTGCTTCATTACAGTCAGTTTCTTGTTGCAAATCTGGCTTCGTAAGCTCCATTTAACCTAAAATACAGCCTCCTTTGACATGTACTTTGCAAGCAACTAACTACCTAAGTGACAACAAATTTATTAACAACAAAAAAGCAGGCAATATGCCTGCCCATATTCTAATAATAATTTAGGTTTTCTACTTCTTTTTACCCGGTACTATCCTGCCACCTTGTCTCAAGCTTAGTTTTTCAACTTTACCAGCAGCATCCCTACCAAATGATATTTGTGCATCGACCAATTTTAGAAAAAAGAAATCTTTACGCTCTGCATAGATACGCAGTTTGGTTTGCCCTGTTGCCTGAGCAAACAGCTTATCACCTTCCAAGGTGATATTAATTAAAAAATTAGGTGCCAACTCATAAATGCCAACATATTCTCTCAATAATGTCACTGGTAATTTTATGTCTTTACGAAACTCAGGCAGATCGTAAGGCATATCATTTACAATTGCCGTAATGTTCCGCCTGACAGGAGCAAGGTCGTTATCCATGACGTTCGATAACAGAATAACCGTATGCCCATCTTCTTTAGTCATAAACATATTGGCTACAAAGCCGTGTACACCACCGTTATGCCCGATGCTTTTTTTACCAATCGCTTCACCTATCATCCACCCATATCCATAGTGTTGCTTGTACTCTGTTGTAGCTTTTGCCCAGCTTTCCTTACTTAATAGTTGCTCTTTCTGTACCGCATTTGCCCATTTTAGTAAGTCCCCTGCTGTTGTATAAATACATCCTGCCGCATAGGAAACAGAAGAATCTACCAGTGGGGCTTTGATGCTATTGTTATCTTCCATTGAAAAATAACCTATCGCTTTATACTTATTCTTTAAGCCTGCAAAATCACAACCAGTATTACGCATATCCAATGGTTGCAGTATCATTTCGCGCAAAGCAGTATAGTATGGCTTCCTTGTAATATCTTCTATAATGTAGCCCAACAATATATAATTTGAGTTGCTGTAACTGAATATATTACCCGGGTCAATACCCGTCAGTTTGTCTTTAAACACTGCTATCATTTCTTTACGGCTTTTGGGAGCAAACAAACCTTTATTTGCAAAAACCGTATCCTCTGTATAGTTATATATACCTGAAGTATGCGTAAGCAAATTTTCAATGGTTATCTTGTCTGCATCAGGATAGTCAGGCATATATTTTTCCAGCTTGTCTTTCACATCTAGCTTACCTTGCTCTTGTAGCATCAACACCATGGTAGCGGTAAATGTTTTAGTGATAGACCCTATCTGAAAAACAGTATTTGTATCATTCATCTGTTTTTTAGCTGCATCTCTATAACCATAGCCTTTAGTAAACAACGGTCTACCATATTGAGTTACCAATACGGCACCATTAAACATACCCTGTTTATTATAAACGCTTATAATAGAGTCTATCGTTTTTACCTTGTTGTTTTGTGCAAAAATGATGTTTGTTAATACCATTGCAAATACAACAGCGTATAATGACTTCATCAGAAAAAATTTTGGCCTATAAATATTACTTACTTATAAAAAGTTCTGTGCAATATTACATCTAAAAAACCAGTACGCTTATTTTGGTAAAATTTAACATCTGATTATTGATGCGTAGTTTAAGCTATAAATATATTTGCAGAGAATGGTTTTACTATGTCCAACATACAATATCAGAAAAATTCTGTCAAAAGGATTAGTATGTATAATGGCATTATTAATTTTTAATTATAGCGTTGATTTTTCAGAGCCAATAAGCGCACCAAAACACAATAACACAAATAAATCCGCTACATTATATAATGAAATAGAAACTGTGTATGAATTAGTAGCTGAATGTTGGATGAATTTAGATGATTGCGTTCCGGAAAATGGTGAAGATAGTAATGATGATAAGAACTGTAATAAATTTAAGCCTAAAGAACTATACGACAGTCCCTTATTATATCATAAACCTGCTTTTCAATACCAACGCCTAAACATACTTATCAGTTCCGATAAAGATTTTGTTATTACTGCCTACAACAAAATCACCACACCACCACCAGATGTTGCCTGATTGTTTTTGTTGATATGTAACACATCGCTGCAAGCGATGTAGATTTTTTTACCACAATCAGATATCAATGTTATATAAAATTGCAACACTGTGTGTTATTGCTTTGCCATTTATTGCTACAGCGCAAACAACAAATGAAATTAAAGACAGCTTGTATATTGAAAAAACAGAACAAGCAACACCCCAAAAGGTATTACATGCAGAACCCTTGTATATAGATCTCATAAGAGATTTAGGCGCGAGGAAAGGAGAACGAGAATGGAACTTCGGCATGGGTATTACAGACAACTTACACTATGATAGTTATGAAGCATTGGTAGAATATGAATTTGCACCCGCCGACAGATTGGGCCTTGAACTGGAAGTACCATTTACCATTTACAGCTCCAACGGCAATAAAGACAGCAACACTAAACCATCTAACAGGGTAGAAAGTATAAAGACAGCAGTTCAATGGACATTCTTTGTTTCACAACTATACAATACCAGTATGGCACTGGGCTATATTAATGAGTTTGAATTCGGCGACCTGAATAAGATAACACAAGGCCCAGTGTTCACTGCAAATGTTTTTAATCCTTTTCTGGTAGTAGCCAAGCGTTACGGCAACAACTTTCACAACCTCATATATACCGGGCCTCGTATCGAAAAGGCATTTCACAACAACTATGCATATACTCGTTACGACATAAACACCAGTTTTCACTACATGATTACAGGTACACGAAACTTTGCAGGTATTGAATTTAACAAAGAGTGGAGTAACAAAGGCTTCGATATGACTGTACGTCCTCAACTGCGGCTCGAAGTAACTAAACAATTGCTCATAGGTATAGTTGGCGGTATACCTGTCAGCAGATCAAATCAGCGGCTGAGTACTTTTGCCCGCATTATATGGGAACCACATGGCAAACACTACAAAGACTAATTGAAAAAAGAAAGCTCCCCCAAAGGGGAGCCATCGTATTTGGATGAAAAAGATCCGATTGATTACAGTTGCGTAGCAGTATAAACTACATCTACAGTATAAGTACCTGCA
>CALESY010000034.1 GCA_937919945.1 uncultured Chitinophagaceae bacterium
TATTTATTTATGGGATTTATGGCAATAAAAAAACTTACCCTTCAATTGTCTGTAATATGCTCTTACATCTTGTTAATATCTTGTGATAGCCAGTATGTTGGGAAGCAAAGAAATGATCTTAACATAAAGATTGTGGATTCATTAGGTGTACATAAAGCTTATCAGCAATTGTGTTGGGATATGTATTGTTTATATTACCGTGATACATTGCAAGCTGTGACACTGAAGCAACTAAAAAAATATTTATTGCCTGAAAAATACAAAGCCACAACTTTAGGTACATTACCCATAGGGATACTACATTATCAGGTAATGCCAACTGATACGTTATCATTAACTATTGCTTTTTATTATAACGATTCAGTTATACACAATTATGATGAAAAATCTTTTCATCATACAGTTATTTATGGAGCTCATATCAGTATATCAGGAGACAGTATTATACAATACATTTTATATGGATGTGGCATGAATTACATTCCTCGTAATACAATTATTCAGTTGGATACTCTTAATAATAGTGCTTATGAACTTGAAGTAAAAGCATATCTGCAAGATACATCTACACCTGTTAACCCTGCGTTTTATCAGTATGCTATTGAAAAAAGACTAATTAAGTAATATCCCCTCCCCTACAATCATCCTCACTTGCCACAACCCTCACATAACCAATAAATATATGCAGTGGTGCTACTAACGTTATCTGTCTTTATTGCGTCATAGTTAATAAACACGGAATATTATTGGTTATATCTTTATGCGCATACTGATTTGACCGGCCCTGCAAACATATCAACACACTACGGTGGCAATCCGCAACCTACCGAGCTGCAGCAGCTAATACAAAGCTGTATAGCAGGCGAACGCATAGCGCAGAAAAAACTGTACGACCACTATGCCCCCGTCATCTATGGCATCATCAGGCGGTATTTGTTTAATAAAGAAGCCGCCGAAGAAGTACTGAACGATACCTTTTACAAAGTATTTACCAAGATTGAGCAATATGGTTCCGGTGGCAGCTTCGAGGGGTGGATGCGCCGCATAGCCATCAATCAGGTAACAGACCACCTGCGCCGCAACGGCAAGTTTATGCAGGAAGTACACCCCGATGTAATACCCGAAGGGCAATATGTGAGCGATAGCCAGGTAAGTAAATTGTCATACAAAGAGTTGTTGGCAGTAGTACACCAGTTGCCCGATGTACACAGGCTCGTCTTCAACCTCTATGTGTTTGAAGGTTTGCCGCATAAAGAAATAGCCGCATTAGCAGGCATCAGCGAGGGCAACAGCCGATGGTACCTGAACGATGCAAGAAAGAGATTGAAAGAAAAATTAATTAACCATATCTAGTTGTTGTAATGATGGAAGACAAACACAGATATTTAGACGATTTGTTCCGCGAGGAATTGGGTGGCTATCAGGAGCTACCCGACGCTGCCGTGTGGAACAAACTGGAAGAACGGCTGCATGGCCGTCGTAAAAAACGCATCGCTATATGGTGGTGGCTCACTGGCATAGCCTTGTTGGTATCGGCAGGTACATGGCTGGCTACCGGTGGTTTACACACACCTGCAGAAAATCCTGCAACTGCCCATAGCAACCAGCGCAGCAGCACCCCTGTAGCAACACTTGCCAACCACAGCACTCCATCTGCTGTAGTAACACATGCTGCACAACCACAACAAAAACCAACAACTACTAATACCTCATTACCAGCAACGCACAAACCCGCTGCTACTTCTGCTGCCAAACTAACAAACCTGCATCCCGTTGCCGGCCCTGCACCTGTATCTGCTACCAATACTGATAACGCAAGCATAACAACTATTACTATGCCTGTTATTGAAAACAAACCATACAAACCCCTACCTGCTGCAGAAATAAACACCACAGTTGTAGCTGCCTACCCAATCACTACCCCTGCCACAGCTTCAACAACCCCTGCCGAAGAGTGGCTATTACCTACCGCAGGCTCACCCAAAAAGCAGCCAATCACAGATATCTCTCAGTACGAGCCGCTGATAACACGTAGCAAACACCAACGTGAAAACATGGTAGCATCTACTAATAGTATGGCTCCTGTAACACTTACCAATACAACCATACCGCAGGCCACACCACCTGTTGTTGCAATACACGATGCTACCCCACCTGAAAAACAAAAGACCGATAGTATAGCAAGCCCGACAGACACCCCAATGCCAAAACAACGCAGAGCAATAGCATGGAGCTATGGGGCAAAAACAGGCTACGAAATAAGCACCAATAAATACAGTGCAGGCAATGGCATAATCGGCGGATATATTCAGGCTAGTATCAGCCAACGCATATCGGTGTTAGTGCAGCCAACCATCAAATACGCGTCGCTCAGGCGTACCGCGTTAGATAAGGCTACACCTTATTACGATGTAAAAAACAATTCTACAACAGCATTACACATCATCACTCCGGATGGTGCAGACCCTTACGGAAATCCTGTATACAACATCATCCGCAGATATTTTTATGCCCAGCAATACGACTCTGTTGCTGTTACCAAAACCATCCGCCCGAGGAGTTATACAGAATTTGAATTGCCATTAATACTGCAATACAAAATAACCAAACAACTCAGTGTTACAGCAGGTATATCTGCCAACTTCAGTAAGCTGGTGCAGGTAGAGCGCGATGAGATGCGTTTTGCAGGCAAAATGCGTTATGACACGCTTGTATTCGCTCAGGTAAATGAAAACAGTCCTGCCCCACCCATACCGGGTATAGAAACCCGCATCAGGTACAACTATGCGCCATACAAAGACTTTATGGCCGGCGAAAAACTGAACGCAGATAACAACCCTGTAAGATTCAACTATATGTTTGGATTGAGTTATGCATTGAAAAATGGACTTAATTTCGACTTATTAATGCTATCAATGCTCAACAATGCAAACTACATACCAGACGAAAGAATAAGACAAATATACAAGCAGCCCTACATACGCATAGGCGTAGGGTACCAGCTTGGCAAATATAAAAAATGACTAGTGCGGAAATGACAAAAAAGTTAGTTATGAAAAAAGAATTGCTATTGATAATGTGTATGCTGACTTGCATGTTTGCAGCCGATGCACAGTATAGTTTTCGGGGAATCTTGCTATATACAAATGGCCAACCGGTGAAGAACAAGCAAGTATTTGTAAAAGCAGACTCTACCATCAATCCCGCATGGATGCCGACTTTCAGCTACAATACATTGACAGACAGTAATGGGCTGTATAACTTTACGCTACCCGTGTCTGTAGTAAACGGCATGAAGATACAGTCGAGCACAGTAAACTGTAACAGTGTATTGCTAACCAATACACACACCTATGGCGGCACAAATATCCTCAACTCCGACTTTACGATATGCATCACCCCAGCCCCTGTTATATCAGGGCAGTTATTGCTTGGTAGCAGCGGCCAACGCGCTGCCAATGCCAAAGTACTGTTGCTGGAGCGTGTAGTAGATAGCAGCGATGGTTTCCGCAATTACTATTCCATCATACCAATAGACAGTATTATAGCTACCACCAATGGTAATTTTGCTTTCACCTACCCAACCGGACATGCAGGCAAGCTGATAGTTCATGCCATGCTGCAGCCCACGTCGCCCAACTATAGCAAGTATGTACCCACCTATCACAATGCCAAACTGCAATGGGACGCTGCAGATACATTGCCCATCGGTGTCAGCTCTACGCTCAATTTTGCACTAAAGGCAGGTAACAGCCCGGGCGGACCATGCTATATTACCGGTTTTGTACAGGCTGGGCCAGATGTAGGTGTAGCTATCGGCACACCTTTGCCCAACCGCACCATCATACTTACAGACATTAATGACAACCCTATTGGTTATACTTTATCAGACATCAATGGCACGTTCAGTTTTGTAAACCTGCCCTATGGCAGCTACAAAATATTTTGCGATAATTATGGCAAATACTGCACCCCGCTATCATTTGTACTCAGCAATCAGTACCCGGTAGCCACTCAAATAAAGTTTGAAGAAAAAAAATACACATACAACCTTACCATGCCGCCACTTAGCATAGCAGCCATTGGCAACAATCAATCAATAGGCCTGTACCCCAACCCAACCACAAATACCCTTTACGTCAAAGGACTCAATAACTATACAAATATCACTGTGTACGATGTTACAGGCAGGCAATTGGCAACACAAATCATTTCCCCGCAAAACAATTCAATTAACACAAGCTCGTTATCTAGCGGCGTATATGTACTGCAATTAAAAACTGGCAATGAAAGCCATATACTCCGTTTCACTAAAGAATAGCCTGTATTTAACGTATTGATGAAACATTGGTAAATATTTTTTGTTTATCCTTCTAACATTATTGCCAAAGGCTGCGTCAACATATATACAAGGCCTTTTTACAAAAAACAACAACTTCATTAAAAACTAAAAAAAAGAAAAAATAGCTTATGAAAAAGCAATTACTCTTGATGCTGGCTATGATACTTTCTGTAGTATCTTATGCTCAGTTTACATTCAGTGGCACAGTGCTCACTACTACCGGCGCACCCGTTGTAGGGCAAACCGTATATGTAGTAACCGATAGCAGCCGTGGATGGAATGGCACAACACATGGCCCTCTGTTTTGGCTGACAGCCACTACCAATAGTACGGGTGCATATACCGTAACACTGCCTAGCACTACCCTCAGCGGTCACCCTATATGGGCATGGACTGCAAACTGCAGTACCGGCACACCAGCTACATTATCAAACTTTCACACGTATGCAGGTGTCAACATCACCAGCAACTTTACTAAGTGCGTACCGCCGCCACCAGCTACTATTAGCGGTCAAATAACACACAACAGCACAGGTGCAGCTAATGCCAAAGTAATGCTGATAAGAAAACAACAAGACTCTACATGGGTAGGCACTACACTTGTATTTACCTGGAAGCTCACAGCCATTGACAGCGCGCTTACTAACAGCTCAGGCAATTACAGCATGACACTACCAACTGGCCGTGCAGATTCATTGTTGGTAAAAGCATTTTTATTACCTGCATCTGCCAACTACAGTGCTTACTTGCCTACATACCACACATCATCTTTAATTTGGAGCGGTGCTACTCCTATACCACCATTTGTTACTACATCTGTTACCGCCAACATAGCGTTGATAGGTGGCACTAACCCCGGCGGCCCCGGCTTTATCGGTGGAAGCGTATTATTAGGTGCTAACAAATCTACGGCTGCAGGAGACCCTCTGCCCAACAGGCTTATCATACTTACCAACGCATCAAACCAAGCAGTAGCTTATACTTACTCAAACGCTAACGGACAGTTCAGCTTCGCTGGTGTACCTTATGGCAGCTACAAAATATTTGGCGATGTTGGTGGTAAAACAAGCACACCACTCAGCTTCACTCTCAGCACTACCAACCCAAGCGCTGCCTTCATTAAGTTTGAAGAGAACACACTTACATTCAATGCCAGCATGCCACCAACAGGCATTGCAGGTGTTGCAACACAAGCTGCGGGCATCTACCCCAACCCCGCTAAAAACAACATCACCATTACAGGCCTTACAAGCGATGCTACCGTAATGATATATGATGTAATGGGCAAAATAGTAGCTACACAAACCGTATCAGTAAATAACAATACGGTGAGCATTGCAGCACTGCCTGCAGGCAACTATATTGTAAAACTGGCTACTGCAACAGAAGTTACAACCGTTAAACTGGTAAAAGAATAAACTATAATATCCTGCGGTAAATAGAGTATAATCAAACAAGTCCCTGCTAATCGTAGCGGGGACTTTTTATGTTTGTTTACTGACTACACATTATCAACTGAGCAATATTATATTTGCAAACAAATAAACATTACATTGAAAACAAAAATTACTACAACTACTCTATTTGTTTTAATGATTGCAACTATTATTACTGCTTGCAAAAAGGAAGAAACAACGATCAAAGACCGATACGAATTTGTCAATAAAACAGGCCACAATCTGACTGTAAATCTTTACAACAACTACTTGAACTATCAAGACCAAAGAGATATCAAGCAAACTTTCAGCGTAAATAACGGTCAAACAGTATTACTTGATTTCTCAGCAGTACCTGATGGAACCACTTACTATATTGAATATTACAATGAGGACTACAGCTTCAGCAATTGGGGGCTTACAGGAATCAACAATATAAACCTCGTTTTGAAAAGTGGGAAAAATGGAAATCATACACTAATCCCATTTCAAAATGGTCCTGTCAGAAAGATATTGCTAGATGGCAATAAAACTACTAAATGGAAAGCCATTGATGCTAAACATCAGTCGAACCCTGACAGCTCTTCTTGGGCCAGCTACAAGCAATCATATAACATTGACAGCATTACTGTAATCTGTGATTATGTAAACATTACTTTTAATTATCATCACACTAACGGTGATTTGACAAAATTTATTTGTCCTGCATTAAGCGTTATGAATCCAACCTCACCTTTACAGAATGACATTTTTTTCTGCAACATGCGTAGCCAGTCAAATTTTTATGGGACATTAATCAATACAAATAAATATTTTAAGGTAAACTATTCCAATGTGTTTGACATTCCACAAAGCAATCAACCTTCAACCGACACCCTTATATTTATTCATGACGGCTCACCCTTTTCAATGATTAAATTCGTAAAACAATAACGATTTTATTTTGTGCAATATGTCAAAACGGTATCTCCAGAGTATATACTTGTTCGTATAATCGATATCGAGTCTTTCTTATAATGCCATTCTAAAACAGCTCTGGGAGAAACATACTGGTTTCTGTAAACAATAACATCTTTTATAGTTGATGGTGTTTGCTCCCAAACCCTGTATAACATCATGGTATCTTTATAATCGTGATAATCAGGCTCTTTATGTAATATTATTCTATTAAAGTCAACAACCTGCAAAGCAAATTGAGTATCTGCCCTATGCACTGTTAGTATATCTTGTGTTCTCCAGTCTATTACTTTATGATACCATTTATCCCAAGTTCGTATATTTTTAATTTTCTTCCATTCATCCGATATTGTAACATTTTTCTGAGTCGTCACATCTCCTATTGTCAACTTTACAGTATACGTTCCTGCCTTATCATACACGTGTAATAGCGTGTCATTTTCCGAACTGCTGGTACCGTCTCCAAAGTCCCAGTTAAATGTTTTTTTGTAGGCGAATCCTGTGTAAAAAATCACATTATCAGTTGAAAACATTGAACCATTGTAGCCAAAGTCTATTGAGTCTTTTGTTGGTGGAACACTTACAACAGGAGCTACCGGTTTTTCTTCCTTTTTTCTACATGCAGGGAAATGTGCAATTACAATACAGATTGTGAATAATAGGAGGTAATTTCTTTTCATTATGTAAGATTATAGTTCTAAAATAATAAAATATAGGTTACTTAATACTACTTACGATAGATCTGCGTTTCTTCTGCCACCTACATACCAGCAAGTTTATACCCAATACCAGCACCAGCAGCATCAATCCGAAAAACTCGCGTGTTTCTTCTATATATGGCTTGGTAGCCTTCATGCTTTGGGCAATGTTTTCAGCATCACGTTCTGTCAACCAATGCAACACACCTGTATCATCTACCATCAGATAGGCTGCATATATCATATATACACCCAATGCAGCTAAATAGATACCTATAGGATAGATGCCACGTACCGCCTGTATACACAGGTACGCACCAGTCAGGTATATTGGCATCCACACATAAGGATCCGGGTCGTTGTATTGCAATGCGGCAGATAGTATAAACAACAGTGCAAAAAAGACATTTATCACCTTCATTATCATCCTGACAATTTATATAGTTTATTATTGTTGTAAAAAACGGGCATATTATATTACTGTTACCTGATGTATTGCAAACAAGAAGACTGAATAAAAAAATCACTCATACATAACCCCCTGACAACACTCTTATCGTATGAAATCTGCTCATAACAACGGTTTCTAAATCTGTGAAAATTTATCTGTATCATTACACTGATTATCAATGAAATACGCCTGAAATTCTCTACAGTAGCGGATTTCAGCATGTTAAGTACGTGTTAACCAATCTGTTTTTTTAGGTTAAGCCTTGTTGCGTTTTGCATATTTGCATTACAAACACAAGCAAGCATAAGAGATGAAAAAGCTATTATTTACCATCGCATTATTAACAGCCTGCACGGGTGTATATGCACAAAGCGTAGCATCGGGCGGCACACAGCAGTTACAATTAGGACTCAGCGACGTAATAGAGATAAGCATACTGAATGGCAATAACCCTACTATGCATTTCTCTACAGTTAATGATTATGCAAATGGTGTATTATCTGACGAACAAGAACTCTTGGTTCGTTCTAATAAAAACTTTCATGTAAGGGTTCGGGCACAAGCTACTCGTTTTTCATTTTCTGGTACGGGCAACAACCCTAATATGCCCTTATCTGTACTACGCCTGAAAGTAACGAATAACAATACAGGCGGCAGCGTGGCATCAGGCCATCATAATTTTACCTCGTTGAGTACCAACGGTAAGAACATGATTACCAATGCCACTGCCGGTGCAGATAACCGCTTCAGGGTACAATACAGGGCTAGACCCGGCTTTGCATACCCTGCCGGTACATACGCGGTTAACATTATATATACTGCTACGCAATCATAATATTGAAATTTGTTGTTGATTTTTCATTGTTGATAAAAGCCCCTCAAATCAGCTACCATGCTGCCTCGCGGGGCTTTTTTATTACTAACTCATTGATTATCAGTTGTTAACCGTTTGTTAACCAGTTGCAAATCAGGCGTTAACAAAGCTGTTTTTTTTGGCAGGCGGATGCCTGTGATAGCATATTTGCATCATAATCAACAACAAAAACAATTTTTTAAACAACAAACAAACAA